>QYQI01000110.1 GCA_007280825.1 Ignavibacteriales bacterium
AAAATAGGAAATCCTAAAAGATCGAAAATGTTGTAAACATTATCTTTCATGTTGGAAAACTTTATGTCGCCTTTGTTTTCCCTCATAGTTTCCACATAAGCCATAAAGACTCCAAGCCCCGCACTGCTGATATATTTCAACTCGTTGAAGTTAACAACAACTTTAAACTGTCTTTCATCAAGCAGTTTGTTGAAAATATTTTCGAGCTCGGGCGCTGTGTGGGCATCAAGATACCCTTTCACATCAATTACACTTACGGAACCGACACCCCGTAAGTTTACATTGAACTCCGCCATTAAATATCTCCGCTTTAATTAATTATTTTTATTCCACTTGAATATTACAAGTGTGATGTCATCATGTTGAGAATGATTTTTTGAAAACAGACTCAACTCTTTCATGACTGCACTAGAAATTAGATCTAAACTTTTTTCGCGATTATTGAGAACAATTGTATCTAATCTATCATAACCGAAATCTTCTTCCTTATGATTCTTTGCTTCCGGGATACCATCAGAATAACATATAATAATATCATTATTCTTTAATTGAATTTCCATTTCTTTTAATGAAGAAGCAAATCCAGTGTTGTAATCGAGACCCAAACCAATCCCAGGTGGTTGAATGCTTTCTATTCTGCCGCCGCTGCATAGTAAAATTGGTGTATGTCCTGCTCTTGCAAAATTTAGTAACCCGTTTTTCTTATCTATAATACCATATATAGCAGTCACGAAATTTCTTTTATCCAAACTTCTTTTTAATGTATCATTTGCTTTGATCAAGAGCTCTTTTGGGTTTGTAATAATTTTCGATAACGATTCAAAAATACCTTTTACTTCTGCCATAATAAATGCTGAGCTAATTCCTTTACCGGAAACATCAGCAACTACAAATCCGAGGAGATCGTCAGTAAGTTCAAAAAAATCGTAGTAATCTCCACCTACTTCAAATGCCGGAACAAATAGTGCAGAAATTTCAAGCCGGCTTGAAGTTGGGACTGAACTCGGGAGAATTTTCCTTTGAATATCTCGGGCAACATCAAGTTCTTTTTCTAATCTTTCTTTCTCGATTGATTCTTCAATCAGCTTAGCATTTTCTAATGCTACTGCAGCATAATCTGCAAAAGCTTGAACTGCTTTTTTCTCATCCTGGTCAAAATTATTATCTCTCTGTCTTGCAGCAAAAAGATATCCGTTAATTTTCTTTTGAACTTTTAAAGGAGCAATTGCAATAGATTTGAATTTCTGCCCGCTTTCGTTTGTGTTGGATATGATTGAATCATATTGAATAATTTCAATGGAATCATAATCGTTTTCACCGGATCCTAAAAGATTATTAGTAATTTTATCCGCATCAACATACCCTATATTATGAACAGAACTTAACTCAATATTTTTAGCTGATTTTAATACAAGCCAGGCGGAATCAGAATTACAAACTCTTGCTGTTATTGTTGTGATCGTTTCCGCTAATTCCTTAAAATCAAAAACTTGTGTGATGAGATTAGTTAGATCCATCAAAGAAGAAACTTCTTCAGCTTTTCTATCAAATGCTTCAGCAGTAGGTAAATGGAAAAGTGTTGTAAAGAATATTACACCAAAATTTATTGTTCCATAAATCATAACCAGACTCATAAATGTATGAAGCCCCGGAGAGAAAGAGTAAACGATTTGACGCATCATACTATGACTAGTAAAAGTTGCAAAATTCATTCCGAATAAAGCGGAAAGAATTATTGAGATTAATAACAAATAGTATTTCTGTCTTTTAGTAAGAAAGGCAATCCAAGAAACTCGGGTAGAATTAAGACAAATTAAAACAATTGTTACTACATAAAATGCATCTTTAGGATAATCGAAAGAAGAATCAAAGAGAATTAAAATATTAGAGAAAAAGCTCAGGGCAAAGAAAACAAGCATAGTGTTATAGAAAGTGCTGAGATCTTTCTTCTGACGAAGAAAAAATAATTCACGGAATGTTGAAAAGATATAAACTATTGATCCGATAAAAACAAATGTTAATAACACAGAAAACAGAGAATTGAAAAATCCAATTCCCTTACTGCTATCTGAAGAACCTAAAATTGAATTTGCAATTGAAACTATAAAGAATATTAGTGCGGCAAGAATTCCAGCATTTAATACTAAAGTTAAAGGAGAATCAACTTTAGAGTTCAAGAACTGGTGGACATAATGATAAAGGAAAAAAACTGAGAGAAATACAAGTAACTCATTTATGATTGCAAGAACAGTGGACCCATGAAGCGGAAAGATCAAGTTGAATAAAAAAAGCAATATGGAAACTAGGATTGCATTTTCAAGTCCTCGTGAACGAGCAATATTTTTTAATTGATTGCGCATATTTTACAATTTTGTTCCTAATAAATTTATTTTTTCAATTTCCATAATGTTAGTTCACACTTGTTGAATCGGTTTTCCTATGTTTATACTTTTTTAGATCTTTCTTCAATTTCATCATAGCTTCACGAATTTTTCTCTTTGCCGACGAATCTTTTGCAGTGTATTTATGGCTAGCGATTGAATCCATCTTGGCACCAAACTTTTCCAGTTCGCTAAAATCCTGCTTAGAAAGCAATTCCATAGTTTTATTCACTATTTCATAAGGATCAATTAGTTTTGTTTGTTTATCATTACCGGCATTAGGCGGAGCGTAAATTTTTGGTGGCTTATGTGATTTAGTTTGAGAAACAAAAACGGGTATGGAAATATTCTTTAATTGTTTTGCTGCTTCATTTAATTTTACTCTTATGCTATCGGAAATCATATCTGACAAACCATTAATCGTTTCTGCAGGAATTACTACTTTAAATAGATTAGAATCCAATTTGAATGAATAATCTGATTCAACCGCAATTGAATGTTTATTTTTTACTTTCTCAGGCATAACATCAAAGTTAAAATCATACTTAGGCATTGGAGGATGTCCGACAGATTTACTCTTTTCAAAATCTGCTAAATGTTTATTGAATTTTTCCTGATCCCACTTAAAATAAGTTCTTGCAACAGTATCTGGTGAAATAAGGATATATTCATTCTGCGGAATTTCTTTAGCAGAAACGATCATGTTCGAAATTTTTTCGTTGTTATAAAATTTATAAGCATTCGGAAAAAGTTCTTTCGATTTAGTTTCATCAACTTTTTGTGCAAATGATATAATATCCGCAAGTACAGCCTGCTGTAAGACTGGTAGTCTTGGATTTACAGCAATTGTGCTTTTATCATTTACTAACACTGATGAGTAGATTTCTTTTTTATACGAATTTAATATCGAATCAGCTTCCGCTTTTTGTTTTTTATTCAATCCAAGAAGTTTTACAAATGTATCATAATTTTTAGTCTGCTGGTTATAGGAGGCGGGTTTTATTTCATATATATTATTACCGGGTTCATCTTTCGAAATCAACAGAACTTTATTTTTCCCTTTATCAAGCGGAATGCTCTGATACAACGCAAAGTTAAAAACATCTTCATTGTTAATTTCAGTCTCAAAGAGAAGCGGTTTTAAATTTTTAGCTAAAGCAAGTAAGTTGTTTTTTCCTGTTTCGATTATTCTGCTAATGTCTCTCCTATTATATTTGAAAAAGAACATCAGTGCTATAGTGAGCAAAAATAAAATAATATAGGGGACTACTTTTTTAAATTTATCAATGTTTGTTATTTTTTTTTTTGCTTGTCCTTCCATATGCTAAGCTCTTAATTCTTTTTGATATGGTTCAAGAATCAATTTTAAACTTTCACGCGCACGAAATATTCTTGATTTAATTGTTCCGACCTCTGTTCCCATTTGATCTGCAATTTCTTTATAACTAAATCCATCAATATCTCTCATCACAAGAGGAGTTCTCAATTTTTCAGGAAGCTTTTCAATTGCTCTTCTTACCAGATTTGGAATATCAACATTTTCAAAAAATGGTCCGGTACCATATTCAGTATCAGTATCTTTTATAGGGACAAAAATGCTTCGCACTCTTTTTTTACGAAGATAATCTCTGCACTTGTTAACTGTTATTCTATATAACCATGTAGTAAATTTTGATTCGAACCGAAATTCATTGAGCTTATGATAAACACTAATAAAAACATCTTGAGAAATATCATCAACAAATTCTGCATCGCCCAAAGTTAAAAAGATTAAATTTCTAACCTTATCTTTATGTTTGATGACTAGTGTTCGAAATGTTGTATCATTACCTTTAATGAAGGCTTTAATTAATATAAAGTCTTCATCTTTCTCATTCTTGCCTTCGCTAAAATCAAATGTCTCTTGGTCTTTTAATAAATCCATACTTTTAGACGATGATGGGGGTTTATTGTTCCTTTCAAACTAAGCATTTCTGAAATCATTTTTTCAAAAGAAACAGAGATAAAATGACTTTCTTTTTACTCGAGTATTCAATAATTTACTTATGAATATAAATATTTGTGCAATATTATATCCAATCTGTAAATTTTTTATTTTGATTATCGTTGTAAAATATAAAATTGATATATAACTTAATTTAAAATTCAGGAGAAAATATGAAGGTTAAAACAATTGAGAAATATGGAGCTGTTGTAATAGAATTAAAAGGAAATGTTATGGGCGGTCCTGAAGCTCAGGAATTCAGCGATACCCTTCATAAACTTATTGATGGCGATAAGAAAAATGTAATTGTTGATTTAGCTGAAACAAAATTCATGAATAGTTCTGGTCTCGGTATGCTTATAAGTGGCTACACAACCATGAAGAATGGCGGCGGTTCAATGAAACTTGCTAATGCTACAGAAAAAATCGAAAGTTTACTTGTAATTACAAAACTTATAACGGTTTTTGAACATTATACATCTGTTGATGACGCTGTTAATAGTTTTAAATAATCCTTTACAGAAATGTTTTACTTTATAGCTCCGGTATAAAAATACCGGAGTATTTTTTCCCTACCAATTTTTACCGAGGCATAAATGAGTGTTACTGTAATTGTCGGCAGTCAGTGGGGCGATGAAGGAAAAGGAAAAATCGTCGATATCCTAAGTGAGCGTTACGAAATTGTGGTGCGCTATCAAGGCGGGGCTAATGCCGGACATACAGTTCTGGTCGGAGATCAACAATTTATTCTACATCTTATTCCATCCGGAATATTGCGTGAGAATGTTTTATGTTTTATTGGTAACGGTGTAGTAATAGATCCCAAAGCTTTACTTGAAGAAATAAAATTATTAGAAGGATTGGGAATTAGTATTGCTGGAAGACTCTTCATTAGTCAAAACGCTCACTTGATTATGCCTTATCATAAACTATTAGATTCGATTAATGAAAGCGGGAATTCTAAGATAGGAACTACCGGAAGAGGTATTGGGCCGTGTTACATTGATAAATACGCACGAAAAGGAATTAGAATTGTTGATCTATTAGATCACAAAGTTCTTGAAGAAAAAATTAAACTAAATATCGAAGAGAAAAATAATTTACTCAAGAAAGTGTACAATCAAGAAGAGCTTAATGTAGATGCAATCATTAAAGAATATATAGAATTTGATAAAGCTATTGACCCATATATAACTGACGTTCCAACTGTTTTGAACAATGCCATAGAAGAAGGCAAATCAATTCTTTTAGAAGGGGCGCAAGGTGCTTTGCTTGATGTTGATTTCGGCACTTATCCATTTGTCACTTCTTCAAATCCTACTTCAGGCGGTGCAAGCACAGGAAGCGGAATTCCACCAACGAAAATTTCTTCTGTAATGGGAATTGTAAAAGCATATACGACACGTGTTGGCTTAGGTCCCTTTCCAACTGAATTACTTGGTGAAGAAGGAGAAAGATTAAGAAAAATTGGCGCTGAATACGGAGCGACTACCGGAAGGCCTAGAAGATGCGGTTGGTTTGATGCATTTCTTTTGAGTTACTCACGCATGATCAATGGAATCGAACGCGCAGCAATAACTAAACTTGATGTCTTGAGTAATTTTGATCAAATAAAAGTTTGTGTTGCTTATGAAATTCAAGGTAAGAAATTAAAATCTTTCCCAACAGATGTTAACAAACTTATGAATGTTACTCCGATTTATGAATCGCTTCCAGGATGGAAAACCGATTTAACCAACATTACGAATTATAACGAATTGCCCTCTGAAGCAAAAGATTATTTACAATTCATTTCACAAAAAAGCGGGTTTGAGATCAGCATTATCTCAGTAGGACCCAAACGAGATCAGACAATAGAATTATAGAATAATTTTTACCATATCTAAAATTTAATTAACAAAATCCGTTTTTGTAAATTCCATTTAGTTTTTTTCTCTTAGGAGAGTAAAATGAAAATGACCGGCGGTCCCGCCTCAATGAATATTAAACTTGCACTAATTATTGTTGGTGCAACGATTGCGCTCGGAACACTTTATTACACTCAAAATCTAGTAGGCAGACTACAGCAACGAGAAAAAGATATTGTTCAGTTATATGCCAGTAGTCTTGAATACGGTGCAAGTACAGAAACGATAAATTCCGACTTTACATTTGTCTTTCAAAACATAATTAAAAGAATTGATTTCCCTCTTATTCTAACTGATCAAAATGACCAGGTAAATTCCACTGGAATTGTAAGCGGTTACAAAAATATTGGACACGATCCAAAACTATCCGATCAAAAATTAAAAATTTTTCTCCAGGAAAAAGTAACTGAGCTCTCTAAACAACACGCTCCCATTTTAGTTAAATCACCTGACGATAAAATTATTTCAAAGATTTTTTATGGTGATTCTGATATAATCCAGCGTCTTCGTTTTTACCCTTATCTGCAAATATTATTTGCTCTAGTTTTTCTGATCATCGCTTATACAAGTTTCAGTTACGTTAAAAAAAGTGAGCAAAGAAATATTTGGGTAGGAATGTCTAAAGAAACAGCTCATCAACTTGGTACACCTATTTCTAGTATTATGGGCTGGAATGAAATGTTGAAAATGAATTATTCTAATCATGATAAAGTACTGGATATTTCAGATGAGATTAGTAGCGATCTAACACGATTAAGTAAAATTACAAAACGATTTTCAAAAATCGGTTCAAAACCAGAATTAATAGATGAAAATCCTTACGATATTATAGAAAATGTTATCAATTATTTTCAGCGACGTTTACCTCAGCTTGGCAAAAACGTTTTGATTTCTATTGAGGGCAATAAAGGACAAAAAGTAAAACTAAATCTTGAATTATTTGAATGGGTAATCGAAAATTTAATTAAGAATGCACTCGATGCAATTGAAAACAAAGAAGGGAAAATTACTTTTAAAGTAGAGCATAATCGCAACAAGATTGAAATTGAAGTTACCGATAACGGCAAAGGGATAGAACACAACAGAAGAAAAGATATTTTCCGGCCTGGTTATAGCACTAAAAGAAGGGGTTGGGGATTGGGATTAAGTTTATCAAAAAGAATTATTGAAGATTATCACAACGGGAAAATTTTTGTAAAACAATCAATCATTAATGTTGGTACTACTTTTAAAATTATTTTGAATTCATCCGAAGAAATTACCTGAAATATTTTCCTATAAAGTACACCCCCAGATATCCCGATTGATAATCTGATTAGTAATATATAGGTAAATTCGTTTCCAAATTTCAAGAAAACGCTTATTCTTATTCCCAAACTCAAGGAATGCACTTCTTGCATCAGAAGATAATACTAAAATTTTCTAAATATTTAATTGGTATGTTCTTTGAGTAGATAATAGAGCTCCAATTATTGAATGTGTTAACCCTCCTATATTACAGATCAAACTGCTATGGTTCGCCCTCAACCATAGCAGTTTATTTTCCACGTTAATTCAAAACAATTGATTAATATCAAATCATAATATTTTGTAAATTTGCTCCTCAAATAATCTTAGCGGATTAATGAATAATTCTAATACCAAACGTCCTTCCTGGGATGAATACTTTCTAAAAGTTGCTATGCTTGTTTCTGAACGTGCTACTTGCCCCAGAATGCATTGCGGCTGTGTACTTGTTAGAGATAGACAAATACTTTCAACTGGGTATAATGGTTCAATTCCTGGCGATGGACATTGTGAAGACGACGGATGTATAATTGTTGATAATCATTGTATTCGAACTATTCATGCGGAAATGAATGCAATACTTCAATGTTCGTCTCACGGTATAAATACGCAGGGATCAACTGCTTATATAACTAACATGCCTTGCACAAACTGTGCAAAAGCTCTAATTACCGCAGGTATAAAAGAAATAGTAATATTTTCTGATTACCACGATACATTGGCTGAAGAGTTCTTTAAGAAAGCAAACGTTAAAATTAAAAGACTTTCAATCCCAAATAAAAATATTGAATATGATCTTGAACGTTTTAGCTCCGCAAAAAAATTCAAATAATAATTGACCGTCAGAAAATGAAGTTAAGTAAAGAATACCTTCAGAAATATATAAAGCCGGAAAATTTTTTTAACAGAGATCTAAGCTGGCTTGAATTTAACCGCAGAGTCCTTGAAGAAGCCCTCAATCCCGAATTGCCATTGTTAGACAAAATAAAATTTGTCTCTATTTTCTTTTCCAACCTTGATGAATTTTACATGATACGTGTCGCCGGAATAAAAGAACAATTACGAGCCAAAGTTATTGATACCTCCATTGATGGATTAACACCGATAGAACAGTTGCGGAAAATAGAAAGTACAATTCAGCCAATGCTGAAACAGCTATCGGATTTTTGGCGGGAAGAAATAATTCCTCGGCTAAAAGAAAATAAAATTTATATTTATAATAATTTAGATGAGATCACTAAGGAAGAACGGGATGCACTCAATCAATATTTTCTAAAAGAAATTTATCCGGTTCTAACTCCTTTAGCATTCGATCCCGGCAGACCATTCCCCTATATCTCAAATTTAAGCTTAAGCTTTGCCATATTAATTAAAAAACCTTCGGGCGAAAAACATTTTGCCCGTGTTAAAGTACCGGGAATTATTCCAAGATTACTTCGTATTGACAACATTGTAAAATCTAAGCCTAAAAATGGTTCTAATGGCACATACAAATACGTTTGGATAGGTGATCTTATCAAATCCAATTTAAGTTTACTTTTCCCCGGTCTTGAAATACTTGAATCTTATCTGTTCAGAATTACACGGGATACTGATCTTGAAATTCAAGAAGATGAAGCAGATGATCTACTGCAGATGATAGAAGAAAATATTAAACAACGAAAATTCGGTTCAGTTGTTCGGCTTGAAGTGGAAAAACAGATGCCGGAATATATGATTGATACATTAATTGAAAATCTAGAAATCTCCCGCGATGATCTTCATATTATTGACGGTAATCTTGGTTTAAGCGATGTGATATTACTTTATGATTTACAACTTCCGCATTTAAAAGAGAAAGCGTTTCATCCGGTTACTCCAATTATTTTCGAAGATGAAGAAAATCTCTTTTCTCTTATTCGAAGAAAAGATATTATGTTGCATCATCCCTACGATTCATTTAATCCTGTAATTGAATTTATTAAACTTGCTTCTAGAGATCCCGAAGTATTAGCAATAAAACAGACACTCTACAGAGTTGGACCAAACTCCCCTATTATAAAATATTTGATAGAGGCTGCCGAACGTAAAAAACAAGTTGCTGTTTTAGTTGAACTTAAAGCACGATTTGATGAAGAGAATAATATTTTTTGGGCACGTGAGCTTGAAAAAGCCGGAGTGCATGTTGTTTATGGTTTGTTGGGGTTGAAAACACACGCGAAAATGACTCTTGTTGTTAGAAAAGAAATTGATGGGGTTAAACGTTATGTTCATTTAAGTTCTGGTAATTATAATATTGATACGGCTAAAATTTATACTGATATTGGTTTGTTCACAGCTGACCAAGATATCTGTTCTGATGTCTCCGAAATATTTAACTATCTTACCGGTTACTCCGAGCAGAAAACATTTAGAAAATTATGGGTCGCACCGGTTAATAAACGACAAAAATTTCTTGATCTGATTGAAAGAGAAATTAAAAATGTTAAGACAAATGGAAAAGGACATTTAATTTTCAAACTAAATGCTCTTGTGGATCCACTTTTAATTGCTGCTTTGTATGAAGCATCTGCAAAAGATGTTAAGATTGATTTAATTGTCCGCGGTATCTGTTGTTTGATCCCGCAAGTACCCAGCCTAAGTGAAAATATTCGTGTTATAAGTATTGTAGGAAGATTTTTAGAACACGCACGCATTTATTATTTCTATAACAATGGAGCCGAAGAAATTTACTGTAGCAGCGCTGATCTAATGCAGAGAAATTTAGATAGAAGAATTGAAACAACTTTCCCTATTCTTGATAAAAAATTAAAAAAATATATCAAAGAACGGATTTTAGAGACATCAATTGCAGATAATGAAAAAGCGAGAATATTGTTGCCGACCGGAAAATTTATTTCTAATAAAAAGGTATTTAATGAAGACAAATTGAATCATCAAGAATTTTTAATGAGCAGAAAAACAACAGTAAGTAAAAAAATATTACCTAAAGAGATTGCTGAACAAATTATCTAGGTAATCTTACAGATATACCCAATCCACCAAACCAATCCGAGATATCACTATTCAAAGTTGTCCCGATAGAAAAATCAATTTGAATATTTTTTGTGTGAAGGTAAGTAAGACCGCAATCAAAATTATTTGATGGAATAAAACCGTTTTTCATTGTTCCATATAATTCAAAAAAAGAATTTATTCTTTCATTTAATGCAACTTCTAAACTAGCGGTATAACTATAAAAATATCTTCCGACATCACTTACTTCTTCAGTTCCCAAATTAACGCCTAAAGAAATCCGATCATTTATTTCTTGCTCGAGACAAATTCTGATTTCCGGTTCAAATTTATTCGGTCTTAGTTTCTCGTTTCCAAATGGAATAATGGTTTGGACTAATATTGCGGCTTTAGTCAAAATTTTCTCATCGGATCTAAATAGGATCTTCGTACCAACTAAAATATTTTGTACCCCTTGAATAGTAGATTTTATGTCATTCAAAAAATTCTGCCCTAAAAGATATTCTCCTCCAAAGCGAAGTTCTACCTTTGAACTAATACCATATCTCAAAAGCGTACTGCCAAGAATTAGATTATTGTTTTCAATATTTATAGCCCCTTCGGAATATTTTTGCTGTTGATATAAAAATCCCATCTCGATTTGTGTAAAATCTATAGGTACAACACTTGCTGATTCAGTATTATCTGGGCGATCAGTTACTAACTCGGGAATTTCTGATTGAGCAATAATTCCAGAAGAGAATAAAATAATTATTAGAAAGGTTATTAAAAAAAATTCCTTCTTCATATTACCACATAACTATTTACTTAATTCTTTGTGGACGCTCGCGATTATCTCGGCTTGTTCTCACAACCATGATCGGAATTTTGATTGAATGGCGCACACTTTCAACAGTTTGTCCAAAAAATAGATCTCCAAAAGTTTGATGCCCGTGAGAACCTAACACAAGAAAATCATAACCTTCTTCCTCAACGGATTTAACAATTTCTTCAGATGGATTTCCATAACGAATTGTTGTTTCAACAGGCAATCCATGTCCTTCGATCTCTCTTGCAAGCTCTTCAATATAGGCATGGTCTTCCCTGCTATGAAGACTTTCTTCTTCCGAACCGTGTATCATAGCTCCGGCTGTATCCACGATATGAATGAGACTTAATTTTGCGTTATGCAATTTTGCTAAAGTCAATGCTTCAGAAATAACAATTGCATCACCATCACCATGTTCGATTGCTACACCGATGTTTTTATATTTCTTGGTCTGGATACGTGAAGCTACATCTTTACTGCTTGTTGTAACACCCATTTCCCATGGTGAGCTAGTTTTGAAAAATGGAATGAAAATTATATAAGCCAACACTCCTAAAATAATTAACAACACCGGCACAAGAATAATCAACCACCATAGACCACCACCAATCCATTCGGAAAATGCATCAAAGATCAATTTGAAATTCAACACTATAATTATAACAGCAACTAACCAAGCCAGAAGTTTTACCCACAGCGGATTGGAAAAATTTCCCATCTTATTTCTATCGGAGGTAAAATGTATAAGCGGGACAATTGCAAACGGTAATTGTAAACTAAGAATGACTTGAGAAAAAATTAACAATTTAAAAGTGCCTTGATTACCTGATAGCGCAATTATAATCACAGCCGGTGCAAGTGCTAACCCGCGGGTCATTATTCGTCTTAACCAAGGACTAATTTTAAGATTCAGAAAACCTTCCATTACAATCTGTCCTGAAATTGTTCCGGTAAGTGTTGAACTCTGTCCCGCAGCAATGAGTGCTATGCCAAAAACAATTGGTGCGATGTGTGTTCCGAGAATTGGCTGAAGCAAATGATGCGCTTGCTGAATTTCCGTAACAACAATGCCTCGACTATAAAAAACTGCTGCAGCCATTATCAAGATTGCAGCGTTTACAAAAAAAGCTCCGTTTAATGCAATTGCAGAATCAATCAAATTGAATTTACAGGCTTCCGCTTTTCCGGTGTGAGTGTTTGAAATCGCACGAGTTTGGACTAATGATGAATGCAAATACAAATTGTGAGGCATTACCGTAGCGCCAATAATTCCTATTGCAATAAATAACGCTCCGGCATCAAGATGAGGAATAAATCCCGCAGCTATTCCTCTCCAATTTGGCTGAGCAAAAAATATTTCAATGATGAAACTGATTCCGATTGTAGAAATCAACATCACAATGAACGCTTCCATCTTCCGAACGCCAAGCCGTTGAATTGCTAAAAGTAAAAACGTATCGAATGCAGTAACCAAACATCCCCACATTAGTGGTAATCCAAAAAGTAAGTTCAATCCAATTATTGTTCCAAGCACTTCGGCAAGATCGCATGCGGCAATTGCTATCTCTGCAAGTATCCACAGAAAGAAGCTCAATCTTTTCGAATATTCTTTTCTGCATCCTTGAGCAAGATCATAGCCGGTAACAATTCCTAAACGCGCAGATAAAGTTTGCAGTAGGATCGCCATCAAGTTAGACATTAACAAAACCCAAATCAGCGTATATCCAAACCGTGCGCCGCCTTCTATATCTGTTGCCCAGTTGCCCGGATCCATATATCCAATACTTACTAAATATGCGGGGCCTGCAAAAGCAAAGAGCCGCCGGAACCATCCGCGTTTCTTTACAGACACGGAATTTTCTAACTGACTCAAATCATTTTCTTTAGAAGTGTTTGTAATTTGATCCATTAACCAATCTAAATAGTTTTAGAAAAAACAATCTAATAACAATTTACTTGAACAATATTTCTATATCAAGAAGGGAATTTTTCATTTATGGATTTCAAGTTAATCAGCCGTTATTCGACTTTCATGACTTTTGATTATGAACCTATCGAAAATAAATTTTGTTTAAAAGATGTGTAACATAAAAAATTGTTATTTTTGAAACCAAATTTTGGAGTTATAATGTTAACTAAAGAATCAGTCTTGAATGCATTGAGAAAAGTAAACGATCCGGATTTGCATAAAGATATTGTTACTCTTGGAATGGTAAAAGAAATAAATATAAATGGAGATAACGTTTCTGTAACTGTTGAGTTAACAACTCCCGCGTGCCCGCTTAAAGAAAAAATAGAACAAGATTGTGTTAATGCAATCAAAAAAGAAAATCCTTCGGTAGGAAAAATTTCAATAACAATGAGTGCAAAGGTTCAACATAGCACGAACCAAAGAATGAGTGAGATTTTACCCGGAGTAAAAAATACAATTGCTGTTGCAAGCGGAAAAGGTGGTGTTGGAAAAAGCACCGTTGCTGTTAATCTTGCCGTCGCTCTGGCACTGGAGGGGGCTAAAGTCGGATTGATTGATGCAGATATATACGGGCCAAGCGTTCCAATGATGTTGGGAATAAATGGTAAACCAAAAATTTTCCAAGATACGGCTACTGCAAAAATGGTTCCTCTTGAAAATTATGGTGTAAAAGTAATGTCTATTGGATTCTTGATTGAGGACGATGCGCCGGTTATTTGGCGTGGACCAATGGCAAGCGGAGCTATAAAACAATTTATGAGTGATGTACATTGGGATGAACTTGATTATTTAATTTTTGATTTACCTCCGGGAACAGGTGATATTCAACTTACACTTGTGCAAACAATTCCTCTTTCCGGCGCTGTAGTAGTTACTACCCCGCAAGATGTTTCGATTATTGATGTTAAAAAAGCTTTAAAAATGTTTCAACGTGTCAATGTTCCAATACTTGGCATTGTAGAAAATATGAGTTATTTTATTGCACCCGATACAGGTAAACGATATGATATTTTTGGAACCGGCGGCGGGAAAAAATTGGCTGAAGAATTATCTATTCCGTTACTTGGTTCAATCCCGATCAATCAAGAAACCCGTGAAGGCGGTGATAAAGGTAGACCAATTGTTTTTGATAAACCAAATTCTGAACAATCTAAAAAATTTTTAGAGATCAGCAGAAACATGGCGGCTGAAATTAGTAAAAATAATTACTCATCCACCTCACCAAAAATTGAAATATCTTTGAATGATGAAAATTAAAAGGAGTTTACGATGAACGAAGTTCTTTACGAGAAAGTTGAAAAAGCTTTGCAGACAATTAGACCGTATCTTAAAGCCGATGGCGGTGATGTTGAACTTGTGCAAATAACTAATGAAGGTATTGTTGAAGTTAAACTTACAGGCGCTTGCAGTGATTGCCCTATGTCTCAAATGACATTACGTGCCGGAGTTGAACGTGCATTAATCAGAGAAGTACCTGGAATAAGAAGAGTTGAAGCTGTCAATTGACAGCTTTTTTTTCATAATAGATTAAGGATATATCATGCGTAAAAAAGTCATTGCCGGAAATTGGAAAATGAATAATGATCTTAATGCTACTGTTAGCCTAATCTCAGATATCAAAAAAGAATTGAATGGAAAGAATGTTGAAGCCGAAATAATTATATGTCCGCCATTCACAAGTTTAGAAACTGCATCTACTTTATTAAAAGATTCTACAATCAAACTTGGTGCGCAGAATATGAGTTTTGAAGAAAGCGGTGCTTTCACAGGTGAAGTATCTGTTTCAATGCTCAAAAGTGTCGGTTGCGAATATGTAATTCTTGGTCATTCAGAAAGAAGGACAATTTTTGGAGAACGTGATCAAGTCATCAACAAGAAAATCAAAACAGCAATTAAGTTTGGACTAAAACCAATTTTTTGTATCGGCGAAACTTTAGAAGAGAGAGAAAAAGGAATTACATTTAAGGTTGTTGAGACTCAGGTTCAAAACGGATTAAAAGATTTAAGTGAAAGTGATTTAACAAACCTAATTATAGCTTATGAACCTGTATGGGCAATTGGCACCGGAAGAAATGCTACCCCTCAGCAAGCACAAGATGTTCATCAATTTATCCGTGGATTAATTTCCAAATTGTACTCTGCAAATTTTGCCCGTCAATTAGTCATTCAATATGGCGGAAGTGTAAAAGCGGATAACGCTAAAGAACTACTTTCTCAACCCGATATTGACGGCGCGCTGGTTGGAGGAGCCTGCTTAAAAGCAGATTCATTTATTAAAATCATTAGTGCCGCTTAAGCAATTTTGAATGCTTTGATTTTATTTCAAAATAAGCTCAATTAGAACCTATATTTTTAGGATTTTTATTGATACCCCCCCCCTCGATTTTGTATATTTGTATGATTCTTTCGATAAATTATTGGTAATATGACAAAAGTTCTTAATCGTCTCTTCATTCTTATAATTTTACTTCAAAACCTACTTTTAGCTCAGATTAAAGTAACATCTCTTCCTCAAAACCAACGAGACATTTTTGATCCAATTTTCTTTGACAAGAATGATTACCGAAACGTGGAATTGATGAACTCTAATTGGAAAGTATATTATGAGAGTGACTCCGAGAAAAAAATTTCCGTTTCTATACCTGCTATATTTGAAGGTGAAGAATCACTCATATTCGAAAAGCAAATTTCTTTTACTGAAACTCAGATTCAAAGTTCGCAGCTCGTTTTGGGATTTCTTGGAATAAATTACTCGGCAGAAATTTCAATCAACGGATATAATATTTATAAGCACTCCGGTGGCTCATATCCTTTTGAACTAGCTCTTCCAAAAGATATCTTAAAAGAAAATTCAATTATAACCATAAAAGTCAGCAACAAACTTGATTCAGAATATTCTATTCCATCAACCCAAAGATTTTTATTTTCAAGTTTAAACGGCGGAATAATTAGAGATATTTATATTAAAACATTATCAACAACTCACATTACTAATAATTCTTTTTCGTATTCGTTTGATCAGAATCCATCAAAAACAGTTTTAAATTTTAAGATTGGAATTGCAAACTCCGATTTCAAAACAAATTCTCTTTCCAGCGATGTAATTATCAGAATAAATTTATTTCCACCGGGTTCTACATCCGCACAAGCTAAAGGGGATTTTGTTCAAAAAATTTCTCAAGAAGAAAACGAAGTTATGTGCAGATTAGAAATTAACAATCCGCAATTATGGTCGCCCCAAACACCGATCAATTATTTATGTGATGTAAGTTTGATTCGTAATGGTCAGATAATAGATAAATCCATTAAACAGATTGCATTCTACCTATTCAGAAAAGATGAAACCACTTTAACACTTAACGGCAATCCATTTTCACTTCAAGGCACTACATATTTATTTGATGAAACTTCGCTTCGCAGAATGAATGCCTACGATAAAATAAAAGATGATCTTACTTTGATTAAGAATACAGGTTTCAATGCAGTTCGATTTTCAAAACAATTTCCTAATCCTTATGCGGTTAAACTTTGTCAGGAACTTGGATTGTTTGCTATGATAGAACTTCCATTAAATTCTGTTCCTGAAGAAATTATATTTCATAATGATTTTCAATTAAGAGCAGCACGACTTACTAAAAATTTTCTTTCCAGTTACAGCGAGTATTCTAATACAATTATAGTTGGAGTTGGAAGTTCTTTCATTCCTAATTCTGAGATAAGCAGCAATTTTATTTCGAGTCAAGCTAATACAATAAAAGGAAAGGGATTTTTGTCTTATGCATCTTTTGTTGGAACTCAGACCACGCAAATTAAAGGTTTAGATTTTTATGGAATTGAATTGTACTCATCGCCAATTGATGAGACAAAAAATCAATTACAAAAATCAATTGATGCTTTAGATAAGAATTCGATTTTCATTAGCGAAGTATCATATCCTAATTATAAGGGAAATATGAGCGGGTATTTAACAAAATATTCCTCTGATGCCCAAGCAAAATATTTGGGTGATATGATAGATTTATCGCACCAATTAAAATTATCCGGAATTATTATTAACAGTTTATTTGAATATAAAAGCGAGTATGCATCGCTGTACGGTGGTTATTCAGAAAATAACACTTACAAATTTGGATTGCTGGATAAATCCCGTAATCTAAATAGTATTGGTTACAAAGTTCTCGCTGCTAAACTAAGCGGCAATAGTAAAGTTACAATTCCAATTGGGACTCGTAAAGATGATAATCCAATAATATTTATAATTCTTGCACTTTTGATTTCTATAATTATGGCGGTATTGATTAACACCAAGAAGAAATTTCGTGAAGATTGTACCCGTGCATTGTTGCGCCCGTATAATTTTTTTGCAGATGTACGCGATCACCGAATTATTTCCGGTGTTCATACTGCAATATTAATGTTAATACAGGCCGGGTCAGTTTCTCTTTTGATGACTATATTATTATACTTTTATAAATCAAATATTTTATTAGAAAAAATTGTTTTATCATTTGGTCATCATAGTTTATTAAAATTTATCTCCTACCTTTCATGGAATCCACAAGTTTGTTTTGCTGTACTATTTGTTTTAATCATAATAAAGTTTGCTTTGATTTCATCAGTAATAAAATTTGCTTCACTTTTTATAAAGACAAAAGTAGAATTTACCAGCATATTTTATACGGTTGTTTGGACTTTTTTACCATTTACGATTCTGCTGCCGGTCGAGCTAATTCTATTCAAGATTTTAGTAAACGGAAATTTTAGTGTTATCGTAATTATCTTTTTAATTCTATTCATGTTATGGATACTTCAAAGAATACTTAAAGGCATTTACGTAATTTTTGATGTTCGTCCAATGAAGGTTTATATCTATAGTTTTCTCACTATCATAATTGTTGTCGGGGGGATTTTGTTAAAGTATCAACTTTCCAGTTCCACACTCTATTACATTAATAACGCATTTAAACAATACAACTCAATGATTTTCTAGAGGAATATTTTGTTTTTATCTAAATTAGAAATATTTGGTTTTAAATCTTTTGCTAATAAAACATTCATAAACTTTAATCGTGGTATTACAGGAATTGTTGGTCCTAACGGCTGCGGTAAAACTAATATAGTTGATGCGATCCGCTGGGTTCTTGGCGAACAGAAAACAACTACTCTTCGCAGCGACAAGATGGAAAACGTTATCTTCAATGGTACAAGAGAAAAGAAGCCAATGGGTATGTCGGAGGTTTCTCTTACACTTGTAAACGATCAAGGCGTTCTTCCAACAGAATACACCGAAGTGACTATAACCCGACGAATCTTCCGCTCCGGTGAAAGCGAATATTTGTTAAATAAAAATATTTGCCGCTTGAAAGATATTACTAACCTTTTCATGGATACCGGAATGGGCACAAACGCTTATTCAGTTATTGAATTGAAAATGGTTGAAACTATTCTTAGCAGCAAAACAGAAGAACGAAGAAAAATGTTTGAAGAGGCAGCAGGCGTTAATAAATATAAATTACGCCGCCGTCTTTCTCTAAAAAAACTTGATGATGTAAAATCCGATCTTACGCGTGTTAATGATATTGTTTCTGAAGTTGAAAAGAATGTTCGATCTCTCGAACGTCAGGCAAAACGTGCCGACCAGTATAATCAAATCCAAGTTGTATTAAGAGAAAAAGAGATTGACCTTGCCGAACGCGATCTTACTTCGTTAAATCTAAAATTAAGCATATTAAAAAATGATATTTCAGAATACTCGGTAAAGAAAGATCAGATTGATCTTGATATCAGAAAAATTGAAAATGAATTGATCGAATACCGGAATAGAATTAATGCTATTGATTCTGAACTACAGGATAAGCGGGACGAACTTTCTTCGAACACTGAACAACTCCATAATACTCAAAAAAATATTTCCGTTTCAGAAGAACGATTTAAATCTCTTTTAAATAACCACGAACGGTTACAAACAGAAATTGCAGAACTGCAGCAGTCATTTGAAGATGCTGATCAGTATATATTACAAAGTAACAACGAACTTAAATCTCACTCGAATAGTTTATCAGATAAGAACAATGAAATTATTGATAACGAGCAAACCATAGTTGTAAAAAAGGAATCTTCAGAGAATAAACGTGCACTGCTAAAGCAGACTAACGAAGAAAAATTTGATCTTGTTCGTGAAATCTCCGACAAGGAAAATTATTTAGCTAGTATTAAGAAAGAGCTTGCTAATCATAATTCTAACATTGAAAAACTTAATCATAAAATTCAAAGTATTACTAATACAATTGCAAAGACAGTCGGATTTATAGAAGAACTCAACGCTGAAAAATCCAACGCGGAGAATAAACTTAAAGAAGCAGGTTTATTAATAGCTCATCGTGAAAAAGAAAAACAAGAACTCGAACATGAATTAAATTCACTTAAACAAAAAGAGATTGAAGAAAAAACTTTACTTGCCGGACTCAAAGAAAAGATTGCTTTCATTCAAACGCTGATCGCAAATCTTGAAGGTATTTCGAAAGGCGCTAAAGTACTTTTAGAAAATAAGGAGTGGACAAAGAAGAATAAAAATATTTTTGCCGATGTCGGAAACACACAAGAAAAATACAGGTTCGCTCTTGAAGCCGCATTAAAGTCTGTTTTGAATAACCTGCTCGTAGATAGTTTTGATGATCTTCAAAATGCAATCAACTACTTAAAGAAAAATGATCTCGGTAAAGCTTCATTTTATCTACTTCGCTCGAATAACAATTCTAAAAAATCTCTTCTAGATAGTTTTACATCATTCAATTTAAAAAGAAAAGAAAAGAAACTTGCGAAGGAAGAATCTTTCCTTGGTTGGTCAAAGGATTTTGTAGAAACAGAAAACAATTGGCTCCCTTATTTTGAACAAGCCTTATCTAAAATTGCTGTTACTACCGATCTTAAATCTGCGATAGAACTGAATTCAAAATATCCGGATTTTAATTTCACAACTTTAGATGGTGACTTTGTAAAACACGATGGAGTTGTAGAAGCCGGCTCACTGCCTAAACAAGATGAAACTATTTTTGGACGAAGACAACTTCTTGATAATTTGATCAAAGAGTATCCTAAACATGAATCTAATCTTGCCAAACTGCATGCTCTTATAGCAGAGACAGAAGGCAGAATAGCCCGAATTGACTTAAAGAATCTTAGCGACAGCGAAAAACTTATTTCGAATGATATTTCAAATATCGAAAAACAAATTTCTCAATTCGAATTTGAAAAGAATAAAGCCAATGAAGAGATCGAGTCTTCACAAAAAGATATTCAAGAACTTGCCGATAAATCAAATTCGCTTTTTGTCCAAACTTCAGGATTAGAAAAAGAGATCAATGTTCTTCTTGAGAAAAAGAATTCCGTTGATGAAAATATTTCAAAGCATGAAAATGAATTGAGCGACCTTGAAAATGATTTTAATCAATTTGTTAATCTTCAGAACGAAAGAAAACTTGAACTAGAAAGATTAAAAGGGCAAATCGAAAATATTCACAATGCAATTAAGCGAACCGAAGCAAACCAGTTATCAATTACAAACGGAATAGAAAAACGTAAGACCGATTTGCAATCAAATGAAGTTGAAACTAATTCTCTTCAAAAAATTATTGATGAATCGAATTTATCGTTAGTCCAGATTAATACATCCCGGACAACACTACTTACAGAAGAAAAAGAGATTAATGACAAATTAAAAGTAGTTAAGGATGAAGCCGCACAATTTGAAAATCAGCTTAATGCATTAAGAAATGAACGGCAAACGGTTTCAGATCAAGTTCATTCTTTTGAAATAAAAGAAAATGAATTCAAACTACGTACAGAAAATTTGATCGAACATATTAAAGAAAACTATTCGATCGAATTGGTTCTAAAGCAATTTGACGATCTTGATACTTTTGATTTTGAAGGTACAACACATGAAGTTCAAAATCTAAAAGAAAAAATAAGGAACATCGGTCCCGTCAATTTGCTGGCTTATTCAGAATATGAAGAAGAGAAAAAACGTCTCGACTTTTTACACAAACAACGCGATGACTTGGTCAATTCGGAAAAAGATCTCATCAAAACAATTAATGAGATTAATGAAACAGCACAGCAGCTATTTATGAATACTTTTGAAAAAATTCGGCAGAACTTCACAACAATCTTTCAAACATTATTTGATCCCGGTGATGAAGCAGATCTATATCTCGAAGAAGGAATTGATCCGTTAGAAGGGAAGATCGAGATTATGGCTAAACCGAAAGGCAAGCGTCCAACTTCGATCGAACTTTTATCCGGAGGGGAAAAAACTTTAACAGCAACAGCACTTCTGTTTGCAATTTATTTAGTCAAACCAAGTCCGTTCTGTATCATGGATGAAGTTGATGCGCCACTGGATGATGCCAACATTGACAGATTTACAAAACTTATTAAAGAGTTCAGCATAAAAACTCAATTCATTATAGTAACACATAACAAACGCACAATGGAATCTTCCGAGACTATGTACGGTATTACAATGCAGGAAGAAGGAATTTCAAAATTAGTCGGTGTTAGTTTTGAAGAGATACCGGAGAATGAAATAAAAGAATAATTCGGAAGGTATACCTTCGACAGATTAAAATTATGTTTGATAAATCCTTTAAAATATTTGTTGACTTCGATGGTACAATTTCTCAGAAGGATGTTGGCGAAGCGATGTTCCTTCATTTCGGAGATTCTGAAAAAGCTCTTGAGATTGCAAACGAATGGATGAGTTATAATATTAAAGCTACAGATGCATGGACAGCCACATGCAAAACAATTAAGAAACTAGACCATACCGAGTTCGATAAATTCCTTACTGGTATTCAAATTGATCCCGGGTTTGTAAAATTTGTTGATTGGTGCAGTCAAGGACAATCCGAATTAAAAATTCTAAGCGATGGATTTGATTATTACATTGATAAATTTCTCAAGAGAGAAGGATTGGGCCACGTTGAAACCCGAACAAACAAATTATCATTCAGTAATGGAAATCAGTTAGTACCTGTTTTTCCATTCACAGATGAAGAATGCACCAAATGTGCGAACTGCAAACGCAATCATATTCTCAATTTTAGCGGCGATGAAGATTATACGGTTTATGTTGGTGATGGATTTACTGATTTCTGTCCGGCACAATTCTGTGATTTTATTTTTGCGAAGAACTCTCTTCTAAAATATTGCGAAGTAAATAGAATTACATATTTCCCATATTCAACTTTTCACGATGTGATTGAAAAATTAGAAGAGCTTAAAGGAAAAAAACGTCTTAAGAAAAGACATCAAGCAGAACTTAAACGCAGAGAAGTTTTTATACAAGGATAAATTGATGAACAATTTTGCTCCAAGAATTTTCAAGTACAGAAGTTACACACCGCTTCCATTTGTATTGTTAATGCTGATTTTTCAAAAGGCTACTATTACAAGTATTTTTATTGGTTTTGCAATTGTACTCTGTGGAGAATTTTTCCGATTGTGGGGCGTTTGTTATGCAGGAAGTGAAACAAGAACAACTGATGGAGTCGGCGGAACATATTTAGTTGTATCCGGTTCATTCGCTTACGTACGCAATCCGCTTTATCTTGGCAACATGCTGATGTACCTCGGTGTTGGAATTATGTCTATGGCACTATTCCCATATTTACATATTGCCGCGTTTCTCTTTTTTTTCTGGCAGTATACAGTAATAATAAAAGAGGAAGAAGGATTTCTTCGAACTAAGTTCGGGAAAAGCTATGAAGATTATTTAAAAGTTGTTCCGAAGTTTATTCCAAGTTTAAGTAAGTATAGCAATTTCGGAATTGAACAGCCGCCATTAAATATAAAAGCCGGTCTGCGTTCAGAAATTAGAACTATGCAGGCAATTTTAGCAATCTCTTTTTTAGTAATAATCCGTTTTGTATTGAATTGAATAAAAAATTAATGATAATAGCGGGCGAGGCATCGGGTGATTTACACGGTGCTAGTTTGATCAAGGAATTGTTCAAGTTAGATCAGTCGCTACAGATTTTTGGAATTGGCGGAGACAAAATGATTGCCGCTGGAATGAATGCACAATTCCATATTAAACAAATGGCATTCCTCGGATTTATAGAAGTGTTAAGACATCTTCCGTTTATATCGAGAGTAAAAAAAGAATTGCTTCGTAAAATTGCTGAAGAAAAAATAGAAACAATTGTTTTGATAGATTATCCGGGTTTTAACTTGAACATTGCAAAAAAACTGCACGAGCTTGGTAAGAAAGTTATCTATTATATATCACCGCAAGTATGGGCTTGGGGTAAAGGTAGAATAGATAAGATTAGAGAAGTGGTTGATAAGATGCTTGTTGTATTTCCGTTCGAAGAAAAAATGTATAGTAATTATAATGTTGACGCAGAATATGTTGGTCATCCTTTAGTTGAACACGTTGAGAATTATTCATTAATGAACAAAGAAGAACTTTACAAAAAACTAAATCTGGAAGAAGGAAAAGAAATATTGCTTCTTTTACCCGGCAGCAGAAAACAAGAGATTAGAAAAATTTTTCCAAAGTGTATAAACGCTGCGGCAAAACTTTCAAAAGATTTTAATTTACAGACTGTTGTTGCCTGCTCAGAAAATATCGACGAAAGTATCTTCGCCAACTTAACAACTGAAAATAATTACAAGCTGGTAAAAGGATATACTTACGATCTGTTGAAGAATTCTCATTTCGGAATTATTAAATCCGGGACGTCTACACTGGAAGCGGGATTGTTTCAGCTTCCTTTTATTGTGGTTTATTCAACTAATTATTTAACGTACATGCTCGGAAGAATTTTAGCTCAGATTAAAAATATTGCAATGGCTAACATAATTCTTGGTGAGAATGTAATTGACGAATTGATTCAGCACGATGTTAATACAGAAAATATATATTCAAAATCTGAAACAATATTAAAAGACAAGCAAAGATATAATTCCATCAAACAAAAACTTGGTTTGATAAAAGAAAAACTTGGCGGTAGCGGAGCTTCAAAAAAAACCGCCCAAAAAATATACACATTGTTAAATGAAGCTTAGTGATTTTCAGAGAAATATTCTTCGATATATTGGAATACAATTTGCAAGT
>QYQI01000144.1 GCA_007280825.1 Ignavibacteriales bacterium
TGAAATATAATTTCTCAATAAAAGAGGAAGCTGTAAATATTCTTCAAATAGTTTTTTATCTAAGATCTCCATTCTCCGGGAAAGATCTAACGCGCAAACTAACCCGACTATAACAGCTTGTCCGTGTTTGATCCGGTAATTCTGCTCAATCTCAATTGCATGGGCAAATGTATGGCCTAGATTCAAAATTTTTCGTAAGCTGCCCTCTTTCTCATCGGCAGCAGCAATATCTCCCTTAAATGCGATACACGATTCAATAATTTTTGATGTGAATGAAGAATCAAGTTTCATCAGCTTAAATAAATTATTTCTCATTGCAACAAAAAATTTCTGGTCAATTAAAAAAGCATATTTTAATATCTCCCCGATTCCACATACGATTTCTTCTTCAGGTAAGGTTTTCAAAAATCCGGTATCAATTAAAACGATCTCGGGCTGATAAAATGTTCCTATAATATTTTTTGTGTCGCTAAAATTAATTCCGGTTTTACCACCGATAGAACTATCAACAGCAGCAAGAAGTGTTGTAGGAATTTGTATGAACTGAATTCCTCTTGCAAATGTTGAAGCAACAAAACCGGCAATATCACCAGTTATTCCGCCGCCAATTGCAAGCATAAGAGTGTCGCGTCCAAATTTTTGTGATATTAAATCGCTAAACATTTTCTCGGCAGAAGAAAAATTTTTATTAGATTCATCGGATACAAATTCATGGATGAAGTATTTCCCGGGAAAATTTGAAACGAATCTGATTATTTTGGTTCTATGTAATTCCAAAACTTTTTTGTCAATTACAATAAATAAATTCTTATTCGATTTCTTTGATAGAATAATTTTTTCCAACCGGTCGAATAAATGCTGTTCAATCAAGACGGAATATTCTTTACCGGGTATATTAACTTCAACTTTTTTCATTAAAGAGAGCCATTATTTTATTTGCGGTTTTATCAACTGTTCTTCCGATCGGCTGCATATCTGTTTCAATGATAAGATCGGCTTTTTCATAATATTCTTTTCTTTTCTCCAATAGTTCTTTTATCTTTTCCAGAAAATCTTCTTCTGATTTTTCTCCTAACACAAGATCTCTAAATAGCGGGCGATCAATTTTGTTCTTCAATCTTTTATATAAAGTATTCGCTGATACTTTTAAGTAAATAATCTTTCCTGTAGATCGCAAAAGATCAAAATTAATTTTATTTGTCATTGTACCGCCGCCGAGTGATATTACAACAAAATCTTTTTTAGAAAGATTTTTCAAAATACCGTATTCAACCTCGCGGAAGTATGATTCCCCTTTCTTTTCAAAGATCTCAACTATTGTCTGCTTTTCTTTTTCTTCAATTTCTTTATCTAGATCAAAAAACTCCATGCCAAGTACGTTTGCAAGAATTGGGCCCAGCGTACTTTTCCCGCTCGTCATAAATCCGGTAAGATAAATTCTCTTTTCGTTCATATAAATTGCTAATTACTAACATTTGATATATAATATAAAGAATACGGATGGATAATTTTAAAGAATGTTTTTAAGAGAGGATAGAACAGTTAGCTATAAATTGATTACAGCGCCTATAGCAAATGTAATTCCATCAATATTAACTTTTGATGTAAACTTTTCTACCGGTAAAATAAATGATCTTCCGTTATAATTAACAGTTGTGCTAGAATATTTACTTTCCATTTCAAACTCCGGATCTCGAAACCGCATCTGTGCCCGGACTGATAAGAACTGATTAACTAAATAATCCATTCCAACAGACACCTGAATTCCATAACCGATCTTTTTGCTTTCGTTTGAAATAGACACATCTCCCAATTCACGAATCTGTTCGCCGATATATAATCCAAATCCTCCGCCCATATAAAATTTAAATCGTTCGGTGGAAAATGGAATTAAATAATATGCCGATAATTCAATAGGAATCATTTTATAACCATCTTTCATTGAAGCTCTAACTCTGCCAAGATTAATACTGTTGTCAAAAGTTTTTTTCATTGATTCCGAACCAATACCGATGATAATAGATTCTGAAACTTGATAACGAACATCAATTGAATAACTATATATATCATCAAGAGTCTGATGTACTCCTCTCAATATCAGATCGGGAGAATCAGGCTGTAAAAAAAGCTGGGATGTTGTTGTATAATTTAGATTAAATGAAATTCCAAAATCTTTTCCGTTTGCCTGTGCGGAAGAAATGATCGGTAGAATGGAAATGAGAAATAATATTTTTATCAATTTTGTCATAAGACTAAAGGGAAATTCAGAAATTACGGATTGAATTTAAAGTGTAAAAAAAAGCCGTGAACTAAGTCACGGCTTTTAATTTTTATCTGTAGAAGTGATATCTATTATCAACAATTTTCGATTCTTTCTTTAAGTCCTGAACCCACTGCCCAAAATAACTGCTCTTCTTAGTCTGAAGCATTTGTTTCTTGATCGTTGGTTTTTCGATCTCAAATGTTCCCTGATCAAATTTAACTCTATAATTTACTTTGATCAGATACGAACCTAGACTGCCTTTAACTGGTCGAGACCATTTATTCAATTCAGCTTCTAATGAATAATCAGAGAATGCAAATTCACGACCGATTCCGGGAATATCTCCGACAGATGTGAATTCTGCAGTTGTATCAACTTTAGCCGCTGACCAAATTGATTTTGCAACTGACGCATCTCCTACATCACTCATTTTTGAACGAATGTCTTTAGCAACTGATAATGATTTTTCAAGTTTCTTTTCTTTTAAGACCAAATTTTTGATCTGTGCTTTTACATCATCAAACTTTTTCAATCCGGGTTTTATAACATCGGAAACCATAGCTGCAACATATCCTGATTGAACTCTGAAAACATCGCTTATCTCGCCGACACTATTTTCAAAAGCAAATTTAACAAGCGCTTGATTAACTCCTATACCAGGCAGAGCTTGTGATTCTTCATTGAATGACGGGGTTTCAATAACGCTATACTTCATTAACTTTGCTTCGGATTCAAATCCATCTTTCTTAGCTATGAATGCAAAATCTTGAGCATCAGTATAAAGTTTATCAGAGGTTGAAGCTGAAATTTGAATTTTGTTTACGATCTTTTCCAAAACCAAATCTTCGTAAGAACGATCAGTTACTTTTATAATATGATAACCGAATTGAGATTTAATTGGTTTTTGAATTACACCAATTCTGCCGTTAAATGAAGCGTCTTCAAACGGTTTAACCATTTGACCCCGTCCGAACCATCCAAGATCTCCGCCTTGAAACTTACTTCCGTCATCTGATTTTTCTTTAGCAACTGTTGCAAAGTCCGCACCTTTCATTAACTGATTATAAATATCATTTGCTTTTTGAAGATCGGCTTTATCATTTCCGGTTGTTTTAATTAAAATATGCGAAGCCCTAACTTGTTCTTTCTTCGATTTCACTTTACCAATAACTTTGTAAACAACATAACCTTCAAATGTATTATATGGACCAAGAACAGAACCCGTTTTAGCTTTTACCAAAACATCTCTTACTTGCGGTACAAGAGTTGAAAGTTGAACTGTATCTTTTGAGTATGGCCGTTCGGAATAGAGCTCAACATACTTCTTAAATGATGCAGTGTCATTCTTTAGTTTAGTAACGATTGATTCGAGATTTTTTTTGATGCTTAAAGAATCATCTTTAGAAGCAAGTTTATTGAAAAGAACATATTTTATTTTTCTCTCGGCTACTTGTTTAAAATCTTCCGCATGTTCATCATAATATTTTTTCAATTCATCATCACTAATTTTAACTTCAGTATCTGGAATAGTATTTAGATCAATCCAAACATAATTAGCTTTCATTTTAATATTTTGTTTGATGAATTGATCTTTCGCGTCTTCATCACTTACAATTACAGAAGCTGAAACATAATTTTGTAATTTTTGCTGGATCAATTGTTCTTTGATCTGTTCTTCAACAGTAATTACAATTTGTTTATTTCGCGGATCTTTTAATGCCGTTTCATAAAGCTGACGATTAAAATTACCTGTGGAATCGGTAAACTGCTGTCTTAGTTGAGCAGGCGGATTTGGACCAAGAAGTGCTTCTCTAACTTCATTATCAGTAACAACAATTCCAAATTCCTGAACTTTTTTATTTATTAATTTCAGAGTTACAAGTCTATCCCAAACCTGATCTCTAAAATAATCCATTTGAGATTCATCAATGGTTTGACCGCCTTGTTCTTGTTGTTTTTTAAAATTATCTACCGTAGTGGAATATTCTTGATAAGTAATATCCTCACCATCAACAGAACCTACATTTTGCTTTTGTGAACGCAAAAAATCTGTAACTTTTGAATCAGATAGAACCATGAATAGAACAAAAATACCGCCTACCGTAAGCATAAACCAAGGGGCTAAACTTCTCATCCGTGCCATCATCGGCATAAAAACAACCTCCGCTTTAGAAATAGTAAAATTTTAGGCGGTTAATTTAGAAACACAGCGTCTCAAATGCAATTTTTGTTTACTCATCTATGATGCAATCTCTCTGCTAAATAAGAAAAAAATGATTATTCAAGGTGTTTCAACCTTATTCTTCAATCTTAAAAGAACATCAAGGAATTTATCTTAAATATTTTTTGAAATGATGTGGTTTGTAATTCGAATTTCTTGAGTATCAAAATATTAACAAAAATTTTATTTGCGTATCTAAATATGCCCAACTAACTTTGGCACAAAATTTTGAGGAATTTTTCTATGCCAACCTTTTTTGACAGCTGGTTACCATTTATTTACTTATATGTGGGTGGAGGAATTTTTTTCCTGGCAGGAATGATCTTTATTCGCAAAACTAAAGCTATTGATATGAGACTAAAACGTGATCGGTTCTGGTGGAAAGTAATGTTATTTGGATTTATTTATTACATGGTTATCCATGCCTTTTTAATAATCGCTGCACTTTATTTGTGAGATGAATATGGGACAAGTACACAATATTGGAACTCAACTTGATTGGATAGTTCTAGTTATCTACATGATTGCAATGTTATTATTTGGAACTTACTTTGCAAAATACAACAAAGATACCAACGATTTTTTCTTTGGCGGAAGAAGATTTACTTGGTGGATCATCGCAATGTCAATTGTTGCAACCGGAATCAGCAGCCACAGTTTTGTAAAATATTCTGCTATGGGATTTAAATACGGTTTCTCTTCTTCGATGTCATATATGAATGATTGGTTTTTCGTTCCCTTCTTTCTGTTTGGCTGGCTTCCCATCATTGTTTACTCAAGAATAAAATCAATTCCGGAATATTTTGAAAGAAGATTTTCGCCATCGGCAAGATTCTTTGTTACAATTCTTCAGCTTATGTATTTGGTTGGATATGTTGGAATTGGATTCCTCACAATGGGAAAAGCAATCATGCCCTTAATGCCGCAATACATAACAATATTAGGAATGCAAATTCATATAACATTAATGGGATTGATTTGGATAACCGCAATCATTACAGGAATCTATATTACATTCGGCGGTCAAACCGCAGTTATTTTCACTGACCTTATTCAAGGTTTGATGCTGTTGTTTGCTGGATTGATGGTCTTTGTACTTGGCGTTTATTACGTAGGCGGCTGGGATTCATTCTGGCATTTACTCCCGCCAAGTTGGAAAGTTCCTTTTGCGGGATATAATTCTCCTGCAGAATTTAATTCTGTGGGAACGTTTTGGGAA
>QYQI01000158.1 GCA_007280825.1 Ignavibacteriales bacterium
AATGAGATTAATGAGATTAATTTTTTCATCGTGACTTAAAATTAAACAGAAGAGCGGTTTAATTCAACGAAAAGAAATTTAAAAGAAAGTCCCGTTTAACGGGACTCTCATTAATTACTATGGAATAAACGATTTACTTTATTTCAATCGTCTTCGGTTTTACTCTTTCATGTTTAGGAAGCTTTACATTAAGAATACCATTTTCCAATTTCGCATCAATCTTTTGCTCATCAATGCTTTCAGAAATTTTGAATCTGCGATAGAAGTTGCCAATCTCGGTTTCTTGTAAAACATACTTGCGGTTGATAACTTCCTCAAAAGTTATTCTTCCCATAATAACCAAATGACCTTCTTCCATTTTAATCTTAACATTTTCTTTCGAAACTCCCGGCATTTGAGCTGTCAAGAAATAATCATCTGCAGTTTCATAAATATCAACTAATGGAGCTACCCAAGCTTCTTTTTCGAGAGCTTCATCCCAGGTTCTATTTGTTTTTACTTCTACCATTTCTTTATTTTCAGTCATATTGACCTCCAATTTATTTTGTGTAATTAATAATTATTTTTTGTCGTCATCAACAACTTCATAAGAAGCATCCTGAACTTCGCGATCATCTTTTTTATCAGAAGTAGATTGCTGTTGAGAAGTCTGCTGTTGGTCTTCAGCATGTCGTTCCTCACTAGGTTGTCCGCCGGTTGGACCTTGTTGCTGATACAATTTTTGTGAGATTTCATTCCATACTTTTGTTAAACCATCTGTGGCAGACTTTATTCTTTCAGTATCATTAGTGGCTAATGCATCTTCAACTTTTTTGATTTCACTTTCTAGTTGATTCTTCTGATCTGATGTGATTTTGTCTTTCATCTCTTCAATTTGCTTTTTGGTCTGGAAGACAAGATTATCAGCTTGATTTTTCACTTCGACAGCTTCCTTCTTCTTTTTATCTTCTGCAGCATGTTCTTTAGCAGTCTGTTTCATCTTTTCAACTTCATCTTTTGAAAGTCCGCTCGATGAAGTAATTCTTATACTTTGTTCTTTGTTGGTAGCTTTATCTTTAGCTGCAACGTGTAGAATTCCATTAGCATCAATATCGAATGTTACTTCGACCTGCGGAATTCCTCGAGGTGCAGGCGGAATACCATCAAGATGAAACTTGCCGAGCGTTCTGTTATCAATTGCCATTGGTCTTTCGCCTTGAAGAATATGAATCTCAACTGATGGTTGATTATCTGAAGCAGTTGAAAATACTTCACTCTTCTTGGTTGGAATTGTTGTATTAGCTTCAATCAGTTTTGTGAATACGCCGCCTAAAGTTTCAATACCAAGTGAAAGTGGTGTTACATCTAAAAGAAGAACGTCTTTAATATCACCGGAAAGAACACCACCTTGAATAGCCGCACCAATTGCAACAACTTCATCCGGGTTAACACCTTTATGAGGTTCCTTTTCAAAAAGTTTTTTTACAAGCTCTTGAACTTTTGGAACACGTGTTGAACCGCCGACTAAAATAACTTCATCAATTTGAGATGGAGTAACGTTTGCATCTTTTATAGCACGTTCACATGGTCCTACAGTTCTCTGGATTAAATCATCAACTAATTGTTCAAGCTTTGCTCGACTGATATTTAAGTTTAAATGCTTCGGTCCGTCTTGTGTTGCAGTGATGAACGGAAGATTAACATCTGTCTGCATTGAAGATGAGAGTTCGATCTTAGCTTTTTCAGCGGCTTCTTTCAAACGTTGAAGAGCCATCGGATCTTTACGTAAATCAATGCTTTCTTGTTTTTGAAACTCATCTGCTAAGTAATCAATTAAACGCTGATCGAAATCATCGCCGCCAAGATGTGTATCACCATTTGTTGACTTCACTTCAAACACACCTTCGCCTAACTGTAAAATCGAGATGTCAAAAGTTCCGCCGCCAAGATCATAAACAGCAACAATTTGATCTTTATGTTTTTTATCTAAACCATAAGCAAGAGCTGCAGCAGTAGGTTCGTTTATAATTCTCTTTACATGTAATCCGGCTATTTCACCGGCATCTTTTGTGGCCTGACGTTGAGCATCATTAAAGTACGCCGGAACTGTAATTACAGCTTCAGTTACTTCTTGTCCCAAATAATCTTCAGCAGTTTTTTTCATTTTTTGTAAAACCATCGCACTGATTTCCGGTGGAGAATATAATCTATCACCAATTTCAACACGAGCTGAACCATTATCACCAGCAACGACTTTGTATGGAACTTCTTTCGCTTCTGTATCTACCTCTTCCCTTTTTCTTCCCATAAATCTTTTAATCGAGAAGATTGTGTTTTTCGGATTAGTAACAGCTTGCCTTTTTGCCGGTTGACCTATAACTCTTTCACCAGCTTTGGTAAAAGCAACAACCGATGGAGTAGTTCTTCCTCCTTCTGAATTTGGAATAACAACCGGTTCATTTCCTTCCATAACCGCAACACAAGAATTAGTTGTGCCAAGGTCAATTCCTATAATCTTACCCATTTACTTATTCTCCTTTTAAATTATTAATGAGCTGAAGATATTACTTCAGCTCGATCACTTTTTCACTTTTTACTTTCTGCTCAATCTTCTTCAATTGAATATTAAGCATACCATCTTCAAACTTTGCTTCAACCTTTTCGGAATCAACTAATTCGGGAAGAGTAAAACATCTTTTGAAAAAACCATATATTCTTTCACTTCTGAAGAAGTTTTTTTCTTTTTGTTCTGATTCTTTTTTCTTTTCACCTTCAATGGTCAATATATTATCTTGCAGAGTGATTTTAATTTCATCCTTTTTTATACCGGGAATTTCAGCTATAACATTTATATTATCTTTGTCTTCGGAAATATCAATTCTCGGGTAAAAGTTTTCGTAGACATTGAATCCAAAGTTTGGGAAGTCATCAAAATATCTTTGCATTCTATCGTGAAGAGTTTCTAACTCTTTGAAGAGTTCAAATTTAATAAGTGCCACTTTGGTCTTCTTTGTAATTATTCGTTTGCCATATTATATACAATGAGAGTGCCAATGTTGTTTTTCCAAGTAACTTATTCGTAAATAATGAGTTAATGAATTTTACTCGTTTAGTTAGAGTTAAGAATAAATGTCACTTAATATTAACTTTTTAATATACACAATGACCATTTGTCATATTTTATGAAACAACTGCTAAGATAATTGTGTAATTGGAGGATTTGTGTTTAACATTGAAGAATTCGACATCAAACTAGATACTGACTACATAGGCAGAAATTTTATCTATAGCGATGAAGTAGATTCTACGAATAGTGTTCTTTTATCAAGTAAAGATTTTAATCAGAATGGAACTGTACTATTAGCAGAATATCAAAGCAAAGGACGCGGACGCAAAGACAGAGAATGGATCAGCAACAGCGGCCAAAATCTTACATTCTCAATTTTATTAAAAGGTGAAATCAAAGATCAAAAAATTAACTTAATTAATTTAAGTACAGCAGTTGCTGTTGCACAAGCAATTGAAAATCTTTTTCAACTGGATGTTGAACTTAAATGGCCGAATGATGTTCTTGTTCATAAAAAAAAGATTGCCGGGATTTTACTAGAATCCACTTCTAAAGGAAATAAAATAAGTAGAGTTACTGTTGGAATTGGAATAAACGTCAATCAACCAAACTTTCCAGGTAAATTTGATATTGTCCCGACTTCAATCCGAAAAGAATTTCATTCAATTGTGAGCAGAGAAAAACTACTTAGTGAAGTATTAAACAATTTTGAAAAGTTAATTGATCAACTGGAACATTCTCATAAAAAAATATTGAACCAATGGCGCAACAGATGTAAGATGATAGGCGAAAGAATAAAAATAGTTGAAGATGATAAAATTCTAACAGGGATTTTTGATGATATTGATGAACATGGATTTCTTCTTCTGAAGCATGATGATAAAATCGAGAAAATCCATTACGGCGATGTTAGTCTAAGATAATTGAAAGGAATTAATGAAAGTATATTTTGATAATGCTGCTTCAACTCCGCCCCATCCAAAGGTTTTTGAAAAAATGAAACCTTTCCTCACGGATAATTTTGGGAATGCTTCCTCCATTCATTCATTCGGGAGAAATGCACGTGTTGCTATTGAAGAATCCAGAGAGGTTATTGCAGATTTTATAAATGCTAATCCAAGTGAGATTTATTTTACAAGCGGCGGGACTGAAGCAAATAATTTTGTTGTATTTGGAATCGCTCGAGCCGAATTAGCTGAAAGCGAACGTAATCATTTGATCACGTCAGAAGCTGAACATCATTCCGTTTATGATTCATTCTTAGAACTTTCTAAAAACGGTTTTACAGTTAATTTTTTAAATGTTGGAAAAGATTCGATTATAAGTGACGAATCACTTCTTCAAAATATAAATCCTAGCACTTCACTTATTTCGTTGATGCACATCAATAACGAAACCGGCGCAGTCTTTCAGATTGGACATTATTCATCTCAATTAAAACAAAATAATATTTTCATACATTCAGACTCTGTTCAAAGTTTTGGCAAATATAAAATTGATGTAAAATTATCCGGAGTAGATTCAATTACAGCTTCCGCTCATAAAATTAACGGTCCTAAAGGAATTGGATTTGCCTACGTGAAAAGTGGGACTCCCCTTTCCCCGATATTATTTGGCGGCTCTCAAGAAAGAAACCGTAGAGGCGGAACTGAAAATGTTGCTGGTATTATTGGCTTTGCTGAGGCGGTAAGAATTGCCAAAGATTCTATGTGTGAAAATCTTAATCATGTTCAAGAACTAAAACTAAGATTAATAAAAGGTATTCAGTCAATAGATGAACAGGGAATAATTATAAACGGTGGAGAAAATAATTCCCCTTACATTTTAAGCATAACATTACAATCAGATCATTATAAAAATGATCCCGAAGCTATGTTAATGTTTCTTGATATAAACGGAGTTGCGGTTTCTAACGGCGCAGCATGCACATCGGGGACTTTAAAACCATCACATGTAATTCTTAGCACAGGTTATTCTGTTGAGGATGCAAAAGGAACAATTAGATTTTCATTCGGACGGCAGAATACTACTGAAGAAGTAGATTACACTTTAGAAATAATTAATCAGCTCACTAATAAATTTAAAAAAAAAATTTAAGTTAAGTAAGTTATCAGTTGTGATAATTTTTCCCGTAACTGTTTTCTGTTAACTATAAAATCAAGAAAACCATTCTCAAGTAAAAATTCAGACCGCTGAAATCCCGGGGGTAAATCTTTTCCAATTGTTTGTTTGATAACGCGCGGTCCTGCAAATCCTATTAATGCTTTTGGCTCAGCTATTATAACGTCTCCAAGCATAGCATAACTGGCAGTTACTCCTCCTGTTGTTGGATCAGTTAGAACTGATATGAATGGTAACTTTGCATCAGCCAATCTTGCTAAACGAGAACTTGTTTTAGCCATTTGCATTAACGAAAAAGCTCCTTCCATCATTCTTGCCCCGCCGCTTTGACTGATAATTATTAACGGAGTTTTATCTTCGTAAGCGGCGTCAATAGCTCTTGCAATTTTTTCACCGACAACCGAACCCATGCTTCCACCGATAAAAGTAAAATCCATACATGCAAAGGCAACTTTCTTTCCTTCTATTTTTCCAGTCCCGGTTTTGATAGCATCATTCAATCCGCTCTTTTTAATAGTTGCAACAATTCTCTCGTTGTACTTTTTTGTATCTGTAAATTCCAGCGGGTCGCCTGATCTCATTTTTTTATCAAGTTCCTTAAACGAACCTTTATCAAACAAAAATAAAATGTATTGATCGCTTCCGATCCTGAAATGATAATTACATTTTGGGCAACACCACAAATTAACTTCTAATTGTTTATTATGAATTATTTCTCCGCAATCTTCGCATTTAGACCACTGTCCATCGGGAATATCTGTTTTTTTACTATGTGGAGAAATATTTTCTTTTTTTCTTTTGAACCAACCCATTAGGATTTTCTCTTTTCAATATTGACAAATAAAGTTATAGTTTGATTCGGTTGCAGAGGATCATTTGTATAAAGTGTTACAGTACGTGTTAATTTGCCTTCTCTCTTAGCTGTGTCTAATTCTATTTTAATATTTCCAGATTCACCGGGTTGCAGAAGTTTACTGCTTAACAAAGCCGCAGTGCAGCCGCATGAGGTTTTCACATCACTTATAATTAAAGGTGCTTTGCCTTCATTCTTAAAACTAATTTTTGTTTCAACTACTTTACCTTCTGTAACTGTGCCAAAATCATGTTGGACTAGATTCAATTTCAATTTTGGTGTCTTACCGTCTTTTGAAACAATCGTACTCTTATCAACTACAACACCGGTAAAAGTTAATTTGTATTGAGGATTAACCGGATCATTCGATGAGATATAAACAAATTTTTCTTGAGGACCCAATCTATTCTCGGAATTGAACTCAACTTTCACTAAAGTTTTTTCACCGGGTTTCAAATTCATTTTTTCGGGAGCTACCGCGGTACATCCGCACGATGCGCGCACTTGACTTATTATGAGTTCAGCTTTTCCTGTATTCTGAATTTCATAACTATGAGTAACAATTTCCCCTTCAGCAATTGTTCCAAAATCGTGGTTATCAGCTTTAACAAACAATTTTGATGCAGCAGTTTGTGAAAAAGAAACCGCTACAAATGTAAAAACTATAAAAGTAACTAACTTTTTCATCCTTTCCCCTTTACAACAAATTTCTTAAAATAGTTTGGTTCTAGATAATCGTAATTGGAAGTTAATAAATCGTAACCTAATAAATAAGCCCATCTGCCGATTTTTACTGCTGTTAATCCTAATGCCTCTTTTAAGGTACTTTCTATAAAAGAATCTCCATAAACTAATTCATCAATAGAGATTAATGATTGTAAATTATTCTTCTCCACTAATTGTAGATTATCTACAACTTCTACATTTTCATCAAGTTTAATATATTTTGAAAAATAATATTCATCTCCGTTAGCATTCATCGCTATAACGAATTTTGTTCCGGTCTTAATATATTTTGAGATATGAAATGCATAAGCATCAAATGTTGGAACAGGTATTATAGGAATGTTAGCCCCGAATGCCAATCCTTTTACTGTTGAAAGTCCAATCCTTAATCCTGTAAATGAACCAGGTCCCATAGAAACGGCAATCGCTTTACATAGATTGAGTTCTATCTGAGCATTTTTCAAAACTGTGTCAATCATCTCAATTATTTTTTTAGAATGTATATGTTTTTGTTGATAATTCATTTCAATAAAATTTTGATCATCAAATAACAGAGCAACGCTGCAATTATCGCCTGATGTTTCAACCGCTAATATTGGGAATAGATTATTCATGTTTTACTATTGATATTTCTCTTGATGTGTTATTGAAAAATTTAAGATCAATTTGATAATTCCGTTTTGGTAGAATATCCGGGAACATATTCGACCACTCTATGAAAACAATATTTTCTCCGTTTAGATATTCATGGAATCCGATATCGTAAAGTTCTTCCAATTTTTTTATCCGGTAAAAATCAAAATGTATAAAATTCTTTTTGTTATGATATTCATTTACGATAGCAAAACTTGGACTCGATACATTTTCGATACCAAATTCTTTACAGACATATTTTACAAAAAATGTTTTACCGCTGCCGAGATCGCCGTTCAACAAAATTACATCACCCATTTTGATTTTCTTAGCAAAATTATGTGCTGTTAAAATTGTTTCTTCTTCAGATCTCATTATGGCGTGAAATGGAAAATCCATTATACCTTACTCTCCATTGTAATCACAGGAAGGATCATTTCTTCCATAGAAATTCCGCCATGCTGAAAACTATCTTTATAGTAACTTAAGTATTTATGATAATCGGTTGGATAGACAAAATAAAAATCTTCTTTCGATATTATATAATTAATTGTCAATCCTCGTTTTGGTAATTTGTAATCCAATGGATTCTTAATAAAGATTGCGTGTTTCTCATCTACTTTTAAGTTTCTGCCGAACTTAAAACGCAAATTTGGAGAAGCTTCTCTATCACCCAGAACTTTTGCACCGCGCAAGGTTCGAATACTTCCATGATCAGTTGTAATAACAACTTTTGCATTTGGAATTGTTGCTATTGCTCTGAATGTGTTGAGAAGTGAAGAATGTTGGAACCAGCTGTTTGTCAATGAGCGGTAAGCGGCTTCATCCGGCGCAATTTCTTTTAATATTTGTGAATCGGAGCGTCCGTGAGCGATCATATCCAAAAAATTTACTACCACTGCCATGAAATGTGTTTTACGATGTGATAAAACATTTTGTTCAAATGATCGCCCTACTTCCGGATCAATAATCTTTACATATTTTAATTCATTGTTTAAGGAAATCTTTTTTCTGTTTAATAAATTCTGCAGAAGCTCCTTTTCATATTTATTCATGCTGTTCTCATCATCGTTCATTGTTCCCCACAAATCCGGGTAATGTTTTTCAATTTCCGAGGGGTATAAACCGGCGAACAATGAATTCCGTGAATACGGTGTTGCTGTTGGAAGTATCGAATAATAATAATCCTTCTGAATGTTGAACAGTTCGTTTAAATGTTTTTCCATCACAAGCCATTGGTCTAAACGAAGACAATCAATTACAAAATAAAAAATCGGTCCGGCAGATTTTGATAAATGTGGGAAAACATATTTCTCCGTTATCTCTGTAGTGAGAAGAGGAACATCTTCACTTCCGGTAGAATCAATCCAACCTTTGTAATTTTTTTCTACAAATTTGCTGAACTCTTGATTACATTCTTTTTTCTGTTCTGTTAATGTCTGCCTAAGACCTACCTCGGGATGTTCATCAAGTTCCATATCCCAATTTGTAAGTTTCAAATAAATTTCGATCCAATCACTATAACTCGGATCCATTAAAAGCTGACGCGATATTTCATTGAAATCATTTAGATAATCTTTAGCAACATATTCACCGGATATTTTTTTGCTTTCAAGAATTTTTTTGCAGACCATCAAAACTTGCGAAGGCAAAACCGGCTTAATTAAATAATCACTTATCTTACTTCCGATAGCATCGTGCATCAATGATTCTGCTTCGCTCTTCGTAATCATAACTACGGGAATGTTCGGATTAATTTCTTTGATTTGTGCAAGAGTTTCAAGTCCGCCAATTCCCGCCATCATTTCATCAAGAAAGATTAGATCGAATTGTTTATTCTTAACTTCATCAACCGCATCTTCACCATTGGTTACTGTTGCAACTTCATACCCTTTCTCATTTAAAAAAATGATATGCGAGCGGAGAAGTTCGATTTCATCATCTACCCAAAGGATTTTATTTTTTTTCATATTTTAATTATTTGTCCGACTAATGTTATTGAATTGCAATTCTAACGTCAACACCGGCTTCGTTAGTTGTAGTGGGCGGAATTCTGGATGCACCTTCGGGTACGATGCTTGTTCTTCTATAGAAGATTGAAAGAGTTACGCGCGAACTCATTACATATTTTATTTTGGGTTCTATTGTTGTGTTTGTTTTTCCTTCTTGAGGAGTACCGTTATCTTTAAAATTGTTCATCTCATAAATTACACTTGAAGTTTTTCCGCTTGTATATGAAAATGATATTTCAAGATCGTTCTTTAATGAGATCCCAAAAAGAGGAAGATCGAATCCCGCTTTAGTATAACTTGCAGAAATATTAATATCGCTGTTAAATGCTTCCGTTACATTAAGAGTTGTTACACCCAAGCTATAAGAAGTTTTTGTTGAAAATCTTATTGTACTTTGGAAAGTACCGCCGAAGAATTTATCAAAGTTCATTGTTATTCCGGCTAACGGAGAAAAAGCATAATCAACTCTCTGTGTTTGAACTTCTTGTACTCCGTCAGGTTTAATTTGCCATCCTTCACTGTAATTAGAAATATAAGCATGGTTAACTGTCACTCTATTGGCAAAACTAAATATCTGATATTTTTCCAAACCCGTCCATGTAAAAGTCCAGTTAGGTCTTGGAATATATTTCATAATACTTGAAAGAAAAGGAATCTTAGATAAGAATGAAAAAGTTTCGAATCCTTTTAAGAATGCATCCGATAAACTTTGAGCCGGATTACTAGATGTTGGATCATAGAGGTCATGAACTTTCTTAATTCCGTTTCCGAGAAATGAAAATATAAAAGACGGCGGCAAACTTAAGAACGATCTATCTAAAGTTCCTGTTGAAAGCATATTTGTAATTGTAACAACACCAGCAGAATCTGTTTGTAATGTTGACGATTTATTAATACCCCATCCAACTTTCCAATCTAATTTTAAATCCGCTCCTTCCCACAATGGCCGAGATGTACTGAATGATAGATCATTCTTCTGAGTATAATTATCCTGAATATTTCCATTAGGTGCTCTTGGACCGAGATCATTGGACAGACCAAGCATAAAGGATCTTCTCGGACCTTTATCATCACTCTGCATGAAACCCCAGAAATTATTGAATCCCGTTCCATCTCCAACAATACCGCCGCCTGTGTAACTACTGCTCTGGGAAAAATTAACTGTGATTTGATCATAATCCAGTAATAGTGTTTTTATTCCAAGCTTTAATATTTCCAATGAAGCATTAAGAGTCCGCATTACACTTTTAACAGTATCTTTTTTAGTAACAATAGTAGAGTCATTCAATACAGTGGTGGAATCTTTTGCTAACTCAGTTTTAACCGGCAGATCTTCTGTGTCCTTGGGTATTTGCAGTGCTTGATTCTGTTGACTACCGCTTCTGACGCTTCTCCTTCCGCCTGTTCTTCCTCCTTCAGACTGCGAAGGAATATTTTGTTCTAATTTTTTCTCTTCTTCCCGGAACATTGGTGCAAAAATCGATTTGAGTCGAATTACAAATCCGGCGGCTATTCTAGTAGCGTAACCGGCACTCTTACCTAGTACTCCTTGTGTAAAATTATTTTGCCACTGATAAGTAACAGAATAACTTCCATTGAGAGTCAAATAACGATTTAGATCCCAGATGGAAGGAAGTTTTGGATTTATCCTCAAGTCAACATTCTGTTTAAAATTATAATCTTTACCAAATAGCGTCCCACCAAAGACATCCCGCCAGATTTCACTTTCAGATCGTTCTAAATTATTATTTGTCGAATCAATTTTATTTGTTAATAGATAAGCAAGCGTGGAAGAAATATCATAATTATAGTTTAACGAAAGATTCCAAAATCCGCCTTCAGATATTGTCCAGTTAAAACCAACACCACGAGTTGCAACAAAATCACGTAAGATATTTGGTTTATCGGATATTGCTCTGTTTTGCGTATATGATCTTTTTCTACTTGCTGTGATTGAAGATGTAATTGATTGCGGGAGAAAATAAATCTTTACATCGCGGTAATCACTGAACAGGCCAAAGAAACTTCCAATGATTGGAATATCAACCGGTCTAAAGAAATTATCTCTACTTAAATTAACCGAGTAATTAGCATTTGCATTCCATATCCAGCTATCTGAATTACGAACTGTCGGTGAACTTGCTGCAGATTTATTGTAATTAAATCCAAAAGTAAGATTGTTAAAAGTATCTCTAATGTACCATACGTCGGTTGGTATCTTAATCTTGATACTAGACAATGTCCATGTTTCAGATACACTTAATGATTGTGATTCATTTTTTAGTTTGGCAACTTCTTGTTCAATAATTACCGGATCATAATTCTTATCGGTAAGTTTTTTTCTTAATTCATTTTGTGCTTCATTTACTTTAATGTCAGTGCCGGGTAAATAAAGCGGATTAGTTGATTGTTGGTTGCGGGAATAAGAAACTCGCAGATTACTTCCTGCAAGGTTAAGTGGAATTAATTTTAGAACATCAAGATCAACTGCAACACCCCAGTTCAATCTATCTTCGCGTGTCCCGAATCTTTCGGCAAGGCTATGAAAATACGGATTTGTTTGGCTAACATTGAAATTTACTCTGACAAGATCTGCAAGAGATAAAGCACCGCTAGCGCTGTAAGCCCATCCAGGTGTTGCATCAGCATCAAGTACGCGTAATTCATTTACCCAAACGCTACCGGAGACAGCTTGATTAGGTGTTCCTTTGTCTCTTGGATTTACAATTCCAATTGTAAAAAATGTTACTTGCGTTAATGTTGGATTTCCTCTTACACCATAAGTA
>QYQI01000137.1 GCA_007280825.1 Ignavibacteriales bacterium
AAATTTACAGATGAGCGATTGTAATCAGTGTCATGGTGATAATTATACAGGCGGAACAGCAAGCCCGGCTTGTACAAATTGCCATACAAAAATTGCAGCTCATAATACTGGAATTAGCGATCCTGCTTCTTCAAATTTTCATGGAAAATTTATAGCTTCATTAAATTGGGATATGAGTAAATGTACCGAGTGTCACGGAAGTAATTATGCAGGTGGTGTTGCTAGTCCTTCTTGCAATACTTGTCATACAAACCCCGGTGGACCTGAAGCTTGTAATACATGCCATGGCGATTTCAATAATCCTAGTTTATTTGCACCACCGGTTGATAGAAATAGGAAAACAGATGTAACGCTAGCAAGTGTTGGTGCACATTCTTCTCACTTAATTAACTCAAAGATTGGCACTGTTAAATGTTCTGATTGTCATGTTGTTCCAACTGCATTAAATTCACCAGGACATATTGATGCGACTTCAAAAGCTGAAGTAGTTTTGACTGCAAAGTATTCCGATTATCAAGTTAGTACCGGAATATATGACCCTAACACAAACAAATGTTCAAATACATATTGTCATGGAAATTTTTCGTTTTCAAAAGCAACTTCGCAATGGGCTTTTGCTTATACAGCAGATAATATTGAAGGAAGTAATTATCAACCTATTTGGAATAAGGTCGGTGCCACGCCCTCGGAAGCTGCTTGCGGTACTACCTGCCATGGCTTACCGCCACGAGGACACATGGATGCTGATCTAAAGGGCTGTGCTAATTGCCATACAGGTGTTGTTGATGATCATGGAAAAATAATTGATAAGACTAAACACATGAACGGAAAAATTGACGTATTCGGAAATTAATTTTATAAATCTTAAGCCCCGCTTCTCGACTACGTTCGGGTTGCGGGACTTTTTATTTTATACATCCTACATATAAGAAATAAACCACCTCGATTTCCAAAGATGATAAACATTGATAAAAATTAATATTTAGTTAATCAAAAATCCTTCTTCAAATCAGCAGAAAATAAGCTAATATTTAATTAACTTTACCCCTAAAATTTTTATTAATGGCACAATTTTAGTAAGAGTTATATCAACTAACTGAATTACAGAATGTTACAACCCATAGATTCCTTAAATATTTTGCTTCCTATTCTATACTGCTTAGTTTTTGCAGCATATACCTATGATTTTTTTACAGAGAAAAAATTTGTAAGTAATTCGAAAAGAATTATTCTTTTTGTTACGCTAATTCTTCACGCGCTTTATTTAGTCTCCCGCACAATTGAATTTGATCATCCGCCAATTACAAGTAAGTTTGAAATATTCTCTATCATAGCATTCTCGATCGGATTTTCATATTTCATTCTTGAATTGTTAACCGACATCAGAGGAACCGGAGCTTTCATAATATTATTTTCATTCGTATTCCAAATAGCATCTTCACTTTTTATCGAACATAATTTTGTTGTTCCGGAGGTTCTTAGAAACCGTCTTCTCGGACTTCATGTTATTAATGCGCTATTGGGATATTCCGGGATAACAATTTCGGCGGTTTACGGATTATTATTTATTCTATTATATAAAAATTTAAAAGCTAACAAATTTGGACTGATCTTTAATAGACTTCCAAGTTTAGAAATATTGGAAAAACTCAGTTATTATTCAGCCGTAATCGGTTTTGTCCTTCTTACGATTGCAATTATTATTGGAATAATTTGGCTGCCTAACGCGTTCCCAAAATTTAGTTACTTTGATCCAAAATTGATTGGAACATTTTTTGTGTGGATTGTATACGGAATTGGAATATTAAGAAAACTTTTCGGAAATTTTTATGGTAAGAAGGTTATACTTTTTTCATTAATTGGATTTGTAATTGCAATAATGTCTTTGATTATAACAAGCACATTAGGAAAAACGTTTCACTCGTTTTATTGAAAGCTTAAAATGAATTTAGTCGGTATATCAATAAATCATAAGACTTCCCCTTTAGAACTTCGAGAAGCGCTTCATTTCAATCACAACGAAATTGTTGAGTTCATTCCGCGATTAAAAAATTCATTATTCTCCGAAGGTGTTGTTATTTCAACTTGCAACCGAACTGAAATCTTTGGTTTTCTTAAAGATCACGAAATTAATCTCTCGCCTGTTATAAATGAATTGATTCAATTCAAACCGGTTAAAGGAATTCAGCAAGAACATTTTTTAAAATTCTTTTCTTGCGGTGCGGTAAGACATATATTTTCTGTTGCTTCCGGAATTGATTCAATGATTATCGGTGATAGCCAAATATTAGGGCAAGTAAAAGAAGCATTTGAAATTTCTGAAGATTTAGATTTTGCGGGCACATCACTTAGAAAGATATTCGATAGCGCAATCAAAACCGGCAAACGTGCAATTAAAGAAACTAAAATCGGCGAAGGTGCCGTAACAGTAAGTTATGCTGCAGTTCAAGTAGTAGAAAAGATTTTTTCGAACTTAGATAAAAAATCTGCTCTTGTAATCGGTGCCGGAGAAACCGGTGAGCTTGCAGCTGTACATCTTAGAGATAAAAATATTGGCAAGTTAGCTATCTCAAATAGAACTATTGAACGAGCAGAAAAATTAGCCGAGAAAGTTCACGGTGAAATCATTCCATACCAGTTTCTTAAAGAGCAGCTACACAACTTTGATATTATCATTAGTGCAACAAGTTCTGATAATTTTATTATTTCATATGAAGATATTAAATCAGCCCTAAAGAAAAGAAAAATTTCTCCTGTTGTTTTGATGGATATTGCAGTACCGAGAGATATTGATCCGGATGTAAAAAAAATCGAAAATGTTTTTTACCATGACATAGATTCACTGAAAATCATAGTTGATCAGAACTTACAGAGACGAAAAGAGCAAGTTCCATTAGTACGTAAAATAATTATGGAAGAGATGATCGGATTTTTCGGCTGGTTTAACACTCTTGGTGTTGTTCCTACTATAAAAACAATGCGATCATTTTTCGAGGAAATCCGAAATGATGAATTGGAAAAAATAAAAAATAAAGTAAGTAAAGAAGATTTTATTAAGATTGAAGACATGTCAAGAAGAATGATAGGACGAATTTTGCATAACCCAACTGTAAAATTACGGGAGTTTGCAGAGACCGGTGCTAATATTAAAGAAGTCGCTGCACATACTATGATTCTTAAAGAACTTTTCAATCTCGGTGAAGTTCCATCAAACGGAAAAGAAATCAATGAAGAAGAGAATAAAGCGGATAGAGTCAATGAAAAAAAATAAATTGATTATTGGTTCGAGAGGAAGTGATCTTGCATTTTGGCAGGCAAAGTTTATTAAAAAAGAACTTGAACGAAAAAATAAAAATCTTTATGTCGAAATAAAGATCATCAACACAAAAGGTGATAAAATTCTTGATGTTGCTTTATCCAAGATCGGTGATAAAGGTTTATTTACTAAAGAGCTTGAGAATGAATTATTAAAAGGATCTATTGATATTGCAGTTCATAGCTTAAAAGATCTTCCCACAATTTTGCCTGAAGGTTTAAAACTTACAGCTGTTACCAAACGTCATTCTGTTGAAGATGTTTTGATCGCACGGAAAAAAGGAACAACAATTAAAAAATTGCCGGAAAGCGCTGTTGTTGCCACTGGTTCTTTAAGAAGAAGTTCGCAACTTCTTCACATCAGACCTGATATTAAAATCGAAGAACTTCGCGGTAACGTTCCAACAAGAATAAAAAAATTTCTTGAATCGAATTGGGATGCAATAATTCTTGCTCGCGCAGGTATTGAAAGATTAAAACTAAATAAACATATCTCTTCAATTATTAGCACTAAAGATATTTTACCGGGGGTCGGACAAGGTGCTTTAGGAATTGAAATACAGAGTGATAATAAATTTGCAGAAATGATGCTGAAAAAAATCCATCATGAAAAGACTTATATAGCAGTAACTGCAGAACGTTCTCTCCTAAAAGAATTAGAAGGTGGTTGTCAAGTTCCTATTGGTGCTTATGCTGAAGTAAAATCAAATGGATTATTTCTTGATGCGGTTGTAGCATCAATTGATGGTTCTATTACTTATAGAAAAAAAATCCGCGGTGCCAAAACCAATCCGGAAAAGCTTGGTAAGAAATTGGCCACCGATTTACTCAAAGCCGGAGCTTCAATAATCTTAAATGATATTTTTAATAAATCTCGTGTTTAGTGATGTCTCTTAAAAACAAAACGATTCTTGTTACTAAGAAAAAATCAACTGCTGAAAAATATTTTTGTCAGTTAAAAGATGAAGGAGCGAAAATTATCTTTTTCCCTACGATTAAGCTTATTCCTCAATACGAATCTTCCGAGTTAGCGTATGCAATAAATAGTTTTGCAGAATTCGACTATTTGATCTTTACTTCTTCAAACGCAGTAAAAGTATTGGCAGAAATTATCAAAAGCCGTTCACTCGATTTAACAAATATTAAAATAGCTGCGGTTGGAGAAAAAACTTCCGAGGAATGTTATTCCAACGGAATTAAAGTAGATATCTTACCGGAGGAATTCAGTTCTAAAGGATTGATAAATACTTTCACCAAATTCGATCTAAATGGAAAAAAAATATTTATTCCTTGTTCATCACTTTCTAATGAAGATTTAAAATTTGGGTTAATGGGGTTAGGAGCTGAAGTTGACTTAGTTAATGTGTATGATGTTGTTCCGAATGATCTTTCTGAGTTAACAAAAGAATATGAAGAAATTATAAGTCGGCAACCTGATATATATATATTTACAAGCCCTTCATCGTTTAATAATTTTATTAGATTAATGAACATTACAAACGTCGCCCATTATTTTAAAAATAATATTATTTGTTCGATCGGTTTTACAACAGAAAATGCAATTAAGAGTTCCGGACTTACAGTTCACATTATTCCAAAGATGTTTTCCTTACAAGGAATTTCGGAAGCGATATTAAAATATTTCCAACTTACGGTTAATATGGTTTAACGGAGGATTTTTTGACTAAACTTAAAAATGATTTATTTCTAAGAGCATGTAAAAGAAAAAAAGTTGAGCGAACGCCAATTTGGATTATGCGTCAAGCGGGAAGATATTTACCCGAGTATCGGGCTGTACGCAAAAAAGTTGACTTTCTTACAATGTGCAAAACGCCGGAACTTGCTGCGGAAGTCACCATTCAACCAGTTGATATTATTGGCGTTGATGCCGCAATAATCTTTTCGGATATACTTGTAATTCCCGAAGCGATGGGAATGAAATTAGAAATGATCGAAAGTAAAGGACCAAAACTTTATAATCCGATCAGAAGCATTAGTGATATTAATCGCTTAAGAAAAATTGATCCTTCAAAAGATTTAAAATATGTTCTTGATGCAGTCTCGCTAGCAAAAAAAGAATTGAGCGGACGCGTTCCTTTAATAGGATTTGCCGGCTCACCTTGGACTTTAATGACATACATGGTTGAAGGAGGCGGTTCATCCCGACAAGTCGGGACTGAAATTAAAAAATTTATTTACAACGATCCAAAATCAGCCCACGTTTTGCTTGATAAGATTGCAGATGCAGTTGCGGAATATCTTTCTGCGAAGATCGAAGCTGGCGCTGATGCAGTTCAGATCTTTGATACATGGGGCGGATTGCTTTCTCCTGCTGATTTTGAAGAATTCTCGTTAAGATATATTGAAAAAATAATTTCACAGATAAAACGTAAAGACGAACCGGTTATTGTGTTTGCAAAAGGTGTTCATTACAAATTAAATAAGCTGGCAAATTGCGGTGCTGATGTAATCGGTCTTGATTGGACTATGGAACTTGGGAAAGTTAGAAGTAAGATTGGCAACAAAGTTTCTTTGCAAGGTAATCTTGATCCGACAGTTCTTTATGGTAATGAAGAAAAGATCAGAAACGAAGCTGTGAAAGTTTTGAAATCGTTTGGTAAAAATAACGGTCATATTTTCAATCTTGGTCACGGCATTTTGCCGGATGTAAAACCGGAGAACGCAAAATTTTTAGTTGATGTTGTAAAAGAAGAGAGTAAAAAATTTCATTAAATAATAATGAAATGAAGGAAAGAATCGTCCCGCTGTAGCGGGACTCAAAGAAGAAATGAAAATGAAAACTTTCGAAGAGATTCCATTATATCAAAAAGCTAAAGAATTGTGTCTTGAGGTTTATAGAATTAATAATGATCAATACAAAAAGGATTTTGGTTTTAAGGACCAAATACAACGTGCCGCAATTTCTGTTATGAATAATATTGCAGAAGGTTTTGAAAGAGGTAGCGATAAAGATTTTATAAAATTCTTGTATTATTCAAAAGGTTCTGTAGGTGAAATAAGAAGTTTATTAAATGTCGCTGTCGAATTAGGTTATATTGAATTTCAGCTTTACGATAAACTTAAAAATGATTGTTTGGATATATCTAAACAACTTTCGAATTTCATCAAATATTTATCAATAAAGAGTTAATAATATTTAATTGAGCAAAGCGATTCATTTCTTTTTTGAATGAAGTGATTCTTTTCTTCATAAGGATTAATTATGTTTAACAT
>QYQI01000084.1 GCA_007280825.1 Ignavibacteriales bacterium
GATTAAACATTTTCGAGAGAACATTAGAATCAACATCCATCCCGCTGAAAGAAATAACTTGATCAAATAAACTCTGTGCATCCCGCAGAGCGCCATCGGCTTTTTTTGCAATTAGCGTGAGAGCTATATCATCAATCTTAATTTTTTCAGCATCTGCAATTTCTTTCAAAAGTTTTTTGATAACACTCATTTCAATACGGCGGAAATCGAAACGCTGACAACGGGAAATTATTGTTAGCGGAACTTTATGAACATCGGTTGTAGCAAATATGAACACAGTATGTTCCGGCGGTTCTTCCAATGTTTTTAGAAGCGCATTGAATGATTCGGTTGTTAACATGTGCACTTCATCTATTATATAAACTTTGTAATTGCCTTTTGTGGGAGCGTATTTAACTGATTCCCTAAGCGTCCTAATTTCTTCAATGCGTCTGTTAGATGCGCCGTCTATTTCAATAATATCAAGCGATCGTGAATTGGCAAAAGATTTGCACATTTCACATTCATTACATGGTTCGCCGTTTTTAGGATTGAGACAATTCAAAACTTTAGCAAGGATACGTGCTGTGGTTGTTTTACCAACTCCTCTCGGGCCGGCGAATAAATATGCGTGTGCAATTCGATTACTTAGGATTGCATTCTTCATTGTTGTTGTGATATGTTCTTGACCTACAACATCTGCAAAAGTTTGCGGACGCCATTTGCGTGCAGTGACAATATATTTTATTTGTTCAGCCATTTTGTATCCTATTTACAAAACTATTCTTTCAAAAGAAAGTTTTTGAATTAATGTTTTGCTCAAAATTTCTAGATAGTATCTATCTGTTTCATTAAAAGCTGAAATTTGATAACTATCTAAATCCAACACTCCGAAAATCTTTTCATCTTTTATTAAAGGGATCACAATCTCCGATCGTGAACCGCTATCACATACGATATGTCCTGGAAATTGATCAACATCATTTACAATTATGGTTTCTTTTCGTGCAGCACAACCACCGCAAATGCCTTTGCCGATTTCAATAACGGTACATGCAACTTTCCCTTGAAAGGGACCCAGATAAAGTTTTCCCTCTTTTAAGAGATAGAAACCGACCCAACTAATTTTATCAAAAGTATCTTTGAGCGCTGCAGTAACATTCGCAAGATTCGAGATTAACGGCTCATCCGAATTGATCAACGAATTCAATTGTTGAAGGAGCGATGCATAAATTTCTGACAGGGGAAGATTTTTATTAATAACTAAAGTCTCTGCCATTACTTTGGTTTTTTCTTCAATAATTTTTTGTTCGGTTTTTTATCCGCTTCGAAAACAAATTTTAACGCTTCTTTTATAGTCTGAATCGGAATAATATTCATTCCATCTTTAACTTCAGATTTTATTTCACTTAGATCTTTTTCATTTTCCTTTGGTATCAAAACTATTTTTATTCCGCTTCTTCTAGCTGCAAGCAATTTTTCGTTTAGTCCTCCGATCGGTAAAATTTTTCCGCGCAAAGTAATTTCTCCGGTCATAGCTACATCATTGCGGGCAGCTTTACCGCTTAAAGCGGAAAACATAGCCAATGCCAATGTTATGCCTGCACTTGGTCCGTCTTTAGGTATCGCTCCTTCGGGAAGATGTATGTGTATCTCTTTGCCTTTTGCAAAATTCGAATCTAACCCGAAATCTTTTGCGTTTGAACGTAAATAGCTAAGAGCAGCTTGTGCAGATTCTTTCATCACATTTCCAATTTGTCCAGTGAGTGTAAGTTTTTCTGTACCTGTCATAACGGTTGCATCAACTTGAAGAATCTCACCACCCATGCTTGTCCATGCTAAACCAGTAACACTTCCTACACGTAATTCTTTATCAGCTTTTTGAGTTCTGAACCTTGGAACACCAAGAAATTTTTCAACAAGAGCAGTATCAATAGAAAATTTCTTTTTATATTTTTTCTTGTTTCCATTGTTGGAATGAGTGATAATTATTTCTCGGGCAGTTTTACGAAGCACGGATGCGATCTCACGTTCAAGATTTCGAACACCGGCTTCACGTGTATAATCCATAATTATTTTGGTAATTGCTTCGTCTTTGAATTCAACATTATATTTTTCAAGACCGTGAGCTTGAATCTGTTTAGGAATGATATGCCGTTTTGCAATCTGAACTTTCTCATGCTCAAGATATCCCGGTAATTCAATTATTTCCATTCTATCCTGTATAGGAAGCGGAATATTATATCTAACATTTGCAGTTGTAATAAACATAACTTGAGAAAGATCATAATCAATATCCAAGTAGTGATCATTAAAAGTATGATTTTGTTCCGGATCCAAAACTTCAAGCATGGCGGATGACGGATCGCCCCGGAAATCCATGCTCATCTTATCTATTTCATCAAGAAGCATAACAGGATTAATTGTTTTTGCGCGTTTCATTGATTGAATAATTTTTCCCGGCATAGAACCGATATAAGTTCTTCTATGTCCGCGGATTTCTGCTTCATCACGAACGCCGCCGAGAGAGATACGAACAAAATTTCTGCCAATCGCACGTGCAATAGATTTTCCAAGCGAAGTTTTTCCAACTCCCGGAGGTCCAACAAAACATAAAATTTGTCCGCGCATATTTTTTACAAGATTCAAAACCGCAATGTGTTCTACAATTCTTTCTTTTGGTTTATCAAGACCGTAATGATCTTCATCTAAAATTTTGCGGACGTTTTTTATATCAAGATTGTCTTTTGTTTTGATATGCCAAGGAACATCAATCAGCCAATCAAGATAGTTACGAATGACAGTTGATTCGGGAGAACTCGGAGGAGTTTTCTTTAATTTGTTAAATTCTTCTATAGCTTTTTCGTAAACAGGTTTTGGCATCTTGGAATTTTTGATTCGCTCTTTGAGCTTTGCAAATTCCGGAGATGCTTCATCTTCTTCGCCAAGTTCATCTTGCAAAATTCTAATCTGTTCTTGAATAATAAATTTGCGTTGCGTCTTTTGAATATTTTCTTGAACTTTCCCTTCGATCTCTTTTTCAATTTTCAAAATTTCTATTTCTGAATTAAGAATTCTAATAACTTCGTAGAGCTGATCTTTTAAGGAAAATTTTTGTAGGATTTTCTGCTTAACTTCAATTTGCTGATTGATATTTGCCGCAACATAAAATAATTTACGGTCGGGTTCGTCAATATTATCAAGTGCAGTTACAGCTTCGGGAGGAACCGCTTTATTTATTTTTACATACTCTTTGAAAAGATTTGACATCTGCCGCATCAATGCATTCTTTTCTCTCGGGTCTTCATCTTTCGGGGTGATAACTTCTATCTCGGCTTCGTAGAAATTTGTTCTATCAGTGAAGGAAATAATTCTTCCTTGAATAATTCCGTCAACTAAAATTTTAAGCAATCCGTTTGGCAGCTTTAATATCTGAATGATTTTTGCAATGGTTCCTTCAGTATAAATATCTTCTTTAGCCGGCTCTTCTACATTAGATTTTTTCTGAGCAGCAAGAAAAATATATTTTGAACCATCAAGAGCAAAGTTTGCAGCTTTAATTGATTGTTCTCTCCCAACCAATACAGGAAATATCATGTACGGAAAAATTACATTATCACGAAGTGGCAGAACAGGTAATATGCGTGGAATACTGTCTATTGTTGAATAATTGTTGCTTGTCTTACTAATAATTTCATCCATTAAAATTAATTTCTCCACTGTTCTAGTTAACCTTTAAGTAAATATACCAACAAAACACGGGGCTATCAAGAAATGGCTTTAGTCATTTATTAATACTCTTGATAGTGATCGTGTTTGTAATCTTGATCATGATCTTGCTCTTGATCTTGTTCATGCCGGGACTCATTTTCTAAAAGCAGATCAAGATTATGAACATGATCATGAGCAAGAATAACGGCATGAAATGTTTTATTAAACTATTTTTGCTTAAACAGTTTGTGGATAATAATGATCAACAAAGTAATTCAAATCTCAAAAGAAGCAGGAGAAATTGTAAGGGAAGGATTTGGGAAGAATTTTTCTACTGAGTACAAAACAAATACATCAGACCTTGTAACTGAGATTGATAAAAAATCGGAAGCTTTGATAATTGATTTTATAAAAAAAGAATTTCCAGGTCACTCAGTTCTTGCGGAAGAGAGCGGTGAACACGGAACAAGTTCGGAATATCTTTGGGTGATTGATCCGCTTGATGGGACAACAAACTTTGCTCATGGATTTCCAATGTTTGCTGTTTCAATCGGCGTGCAGAAAAATGGCGAGACAATTTGCGGTGCTGTTTATGATATTATGAGAGATGAAATCTATACATCGGAAAAAGGAAGTGGTTCTTTCCGTAACGGACAAAAATTAAATGTAAGCACAAACGATGATTTGCAGAAGAGTGTTCTTGTTACCGGATTTCCATATAATATAGCAGAGAATCCCGATCATGCATTTGAAAGATTTATTGCTTCATTAAAAGCAGCGCGTGCTGTCCGACGTCTTGGTTCTGCAGCAATTGATTTTTGTTATGTTGCCTCAGGAGTGTTTGACGGATTTTGGGAAGTTCATCTTCATCCTTGGGATATTTGCGCAGGTAAATTAATTGTTGAAGAAGCTGGCGGTGTAGTTACGAATTTTGCTGGAGAGAAGATTGATATTTATTCCAAGCAGATTTTAGCAACAAATAATTTTGTTCATCGTTCCATGATTAAATTACTGAGTAACTATTAATCAATTTTTGCTGCATTTCTCAGCTAACAGAAAATCCGAAATTACTTTCTTCGTAACAATACTATTCATAAAACGTCCAAAGAAATATAAAAATATTCGATCTTGTTTTGGAGCAATGTAATTTATTATTTTAACGCAACCTATCCTGTAATAACAAAATAAAGAGTGAGAAAGTGGAAACAAAAAACGCGGATTTAGCTTCCTTAAAAATTGACAGAACCCAGAAAAATGTTAATCCCGAACAAAAGGGAAAGCTTGTTAAAATGATTGCTGGCGGAATCAGTATAGTAATTATTTTACTA
>QYQI01000175.1 GCA_007280825.1 Ignavibacteriales bacterium
CGGTGAATATTGTCCCTTGGTCAATCCGTAAATTCTATTATTGAACATTAATATTTTTAGATCAATATTTTTTCTGCATGTATGAATAAAATGATTTCCGCCAATGCTCATTAAATCGCCGTCACCGGTTGCAACCCAAACCGAAAGTTCTGGCCGTGCAATTTTTAAGCCGGATGCAATTGCAGCAGCTCTTCCGTGAATCGAATGGAAACCGTATGTATCCATGTAATAAGGAAACCGGCTTGAACAGCCGATACCGGAAATGAATACAATTTCTTCTTTCTTCTTTCCAATCTCAGGAAATGATCTTTGTACTTGCGCGAGGATTGAGTAATCGCCGCAACCCGGGCACCATCGCACATCCTGATTCGAAGTAAAATCTTTTGCTGTATATTTAACAGGTGCATCTATATTATTTGCCATTGCTGCCTCCAAGAACTTCTAAAATTTTATTCTGTATTTCACTTGATTTGAAAGGAAGACCTTTAATCTTTGTAAATGAAATCGGAGCGATTAAAAACTCACTGCGAATTATTGTTGTAAGCTGTCCAAGATTAATTTCCGGAATAAGAATTTTCTTGAAACGTTTTAATACTTCCCCGGTATTTTTTGAGAACGGGAAAAGATATTTTAAGTGAGCTTGCGATACTTTCTTACCTTGTGCTCTAACTTTTATTAGAGCTTCAGTTATAGCTCCATAAGTTCCACCCCAACCTAATACAAGCAGATCACCTTCTTGTTCATACTTAACTTCTAAATCGGGAATATCATTCTCAATATTTTTTATTTTGTTTGCCCGCATCCTCACCATAAAATCATGATTATCAGGATCATAACTAACGTTACCGGTGATGTGTGCTTTTTCAAGTCCGCCGATTCTATGTTCGAGACCCGGTGTTCCCGGTTTAACCCAAGGACGGGAAAGATTTTCATCACGTTTGTATGGTGCAAAACTTTCTTTATCAGTCCAGAAATGAACAGGAATTTCCGGTATTTCATTTTCATGTGGAAGTTTCCAAGGTTCGGTTCCATTTGCAATGTAACCATCACTAAGAAGAATAACAGGAGTCATATATTTGAGAGCAATTCGAGCAGCTTCAAGTGACATATTAAAGCAATCGCTCGGTGTTGATGTAGCAAGAACAGGAATTGGCGATTCACCGTTTCTTCCGTATATAGCCTGAAATAAATCTGCTTGTTCAGTTTTTGTTGGAAGTCCTGTGCTCGGTCCCCCGCGCTGAATATTTATAATTACTAAAGGAAGTTCAGTCATTACTGCAAGTCCCATAGCTTCTGTTTTGAGAGCCATGCCTGGACCGCTTGTGGTTGTTATTGCCAGAGAACCGCCGTACGATGCCCCGATAGCAGATGCAATACCTGCAATCTCATCTTCAGCTTGAAAAGTTTTTACACCAAAATTTTTAAACCCGCTTAAGAAATGTAAAATGTCAGATGCAGGAGTGATCGGATATGAACCGAGGAACAAAGGCAATCCGCTTTTCTTTGAAGCAGCAACAAAACCAAGTGCAATCGCTTCGTTACCGGAAATGTTTCTATAAATTCCTTTTGGAAGTTGGGCAGGTTCTACTGTATAACGTGTTGTGAAAAGTTCTGTATTTTCTCCGAAGTAGTAACCAGCTTTTAGTACAATTGAATTTGCATCAGCTATAGCTTTATTCTTTGCAAATTTACTTTCGATCCAAGCTAATGTCGGTTCAAGAGGACGATTAAATAACCAGTAAGTAATTCCAAGAGTAAAGAAATTTTTACTTCTGGTAATTTCTTTAATACTTAATCCCGAGTCTTTTAATGCATTGCTTGTTAGAGATGTGATTGGTATCGAAATAAGTTTATAACGTGAAAGACTATCATCTTCCAAAGGATTGGTTGAATAACCGGCCATTTTCAAATTCTTTGCATCGAAGGAATCTGAATTTGTAATTAGCATTCCACCTTCTTTAAGATCTTTCAAATTTATTTTTAATGCTGCGGGATTCATAGCAACTAAAACATCTGGTGTATCGCCCGGTGTATGAACATCGTTTGAACTAAAGTGTAACTGAAATCCGCTAACGCCATAAAGTGTTCCGGCAGGAGCTCTAATTTCCGCAGGATAATCGGGAAGTGTTCCAAGATCGTTCCCCATTAATGCAGTAGTGTCGCTGAATTGTGAACCGGTTAACTGCATACCATCACCGGAATCACCGGCAAATCTTATAGTTACATCACTCAAACCAAGTATTTCTTTTTCTGTTTCTTGTGCCATCTGTAATGCTCAATAATTAATTAACAATTAGTTTTTTTTAAGCGCACCAAAAATATGAAAGCTATACCCCTTAATCAATTTATAATGATTAATTCGCCTTATTTAATATTTTCAAAAATCCATCTGCATTGATAAAACCTGTCAATCTTTCTACCTCTTCACCCTTAGCATTTATTATCAATACTGTAGGCATACCTACGATCTTAAATTTAGTTCTTAATGCTTCTGTCTCATCGGATAAAGTTTTGGTCATATCAACTTTATATGAAGTAAATTTTTCTAACTTATCAATTACTCTTGGATCGGAAAAAGTTGAAACATCTAATTCTTTACACGGGATACACCAATCGGCATAAAAATCTACAATCATTCTCTCATTATTTTTTAATGACTGTTCGTATTTAACTTCACTGAATTTTTGCCATTGCGGTTCTAAATGCTTTGTCGGAATAAGCGCATAAATAGAAACGGCAACAATTACCAATGAAAAAATAATTTTAAAGATTCTAAATGCTTTAACATTATTTGCCTTCTTATCCATGAACAAAAGTAAAAGAGCAGCTAAAATTCCAAAGACCGGTAGTAAATATTTATTTAATTCTTTTGGCAGAAGCGGAGCTACAAAATATATTGCCATACCTAGAAGTAAGAAACCAAAAATATGTTTTACACCTTCCATCCAATCGCCGGCACGTGGTAATTTTTTAATTTTTCCGGAAAATAGTGCGAGCAATAAATATGGGAATCCAAGTCCAACTGCCATAACAAAAAACATTAAGAAGCCATAAAATGGATCACCTTTTGCAGCAACATAAGTAACTAATCCGAGAACAAAAGGACCAATACAAGGGGCAGCAACAATTCCCATTGTTAATCCCATAAAGAATGCACCAAATGCACCACCCTTTGCACCACCTGCTTTCATAACCCATGAATCCGGCAACTTAAATTCATAAACACCGAATTGACTTAAAGCCAATGCAACAAATAGAACTGCAATTCCAATTATTACAAATGTGTTTTGTAATAAAGCGCCGAACACAGCTCCGCTTAATGAAGTAACGACACCAATAACAGAATATGTAAGTGCCATACCTAACACATAAAGAATTCCAAGTAGAAAAAGTCTGCTGGTTCTGCCTTCACTCTGTCCGCCAAAATATCCAATCGTAATTGGGATGAGTGGATAGACACACGGGGTTAAATTGAGTGCAAGTCCCCCAAGGAATACAAAAATTAGACTTAAAATTAATCCGCTTTTTTCAAGTGTGGATGCTATTGAATTATCATCTTTCTTTTCTATTCTTACTTCTTGCTTCTCGCCTCTCGCGTTTGACGTTTCACTTTTTACTTCTTGTACTGTTCCAACAATTTCCACATTCAGCTTATCTGAAACTTCAATTGGAGGCATACATATTTTGTCGTTACAAGCTTGGTAACTAAGTTTTACAGGAATAGTGTATTTACCGGAAACAGTATTTTTATCCACAGTAAATGTTAATTCGATTTTAATATCGCCATCAAAAACAGAGACCGGTTTTTCAGAGAACTCAAGTTTTAATTCTTTCGGCTTCGGATAGTTTATGCTTGTCAATATAACTGCTTCGCTTTTGGCAGCTACTTTAGAAGCGATTAGAAATTCATCATTCGGTTTATTGGAATTAATATGCCATGATTCTTTTATGTTTGCACTAAGAATAATTTTGAAATTACTTCCTGCATCAACTTTCCAATTGTTTTGAGAGAGTTTAACCTTTACTAAATCAGTCTGCCCGAAAAGTGCATATGATGAAATTATCGAAATGAGAAAAAGAAAAAAAATTTTACGTATTACCATAAAAGAACTCCATACTTATTTATTTTTTCCAACCTTGTACAATTGGGAATCTTCTACCATAACCAAATGCTTTTGTTGAAACACGAAGCACCGGTGCTGTTTGCTTACGCTTAAACTCATTCATATCAACTAACCGCAAAACCTTTTTCACAATATTTGCATCGCCGATTGTTTTGCAAATTTCTTCAAATTCCTTTTGCTCTTCAAGATACATTTTTAGGATCTTATCAAGCAGATCATAAGGCGGAAGTGAATCCTGGTCTGTCTGGTTAGGACGCAATTCAGCCGAAGGAACTTTCAAAATTATTTCTTTAGGAATTATTTCTTCGTTTCGATTTATGAAGTTGGAAATTTTATAAATCTGAGTTTTATAAACATCTCCTATAACCGATACCGCGCCGCACATATCACCATAAAGAGTTGCATAACCGGTTGCAATTTCTGATTTGTTGCCCGTTGTGCAAAGCAAATAACCATGTTTATTCGAAAGAGCCATCAAATAAATCCCACGGATTCGTGATTGCAAATTTTCTTCAGCAACATCTTCATCTTTTCCCTTGAATGATTCTTTCAACATCTCGAGTGCTTTATCTACAACCGGTTGAATCGAAATATTCTCTGATGTGATGCCAAGATTCTCAATCAGCTTTTCAGAATCTGTTACACTTCCTTTGCTCGAGTATTTTGAAGGCATCAAAACAACGTGAACATTTTGAGGACCAAATGCTTTAGCAGCAATATAAGTTACAATCGCGGAATCAATACCACCGCTTAAACCAACAATAGCTTTTTTGAATCCGGTTTTGTTTGCATAATCTTTCAAACCAAGTACTAATGCATTGAACACTTCTTCTTCGAATGAATTTTCGACTTCTTTTATTTCCGAATAATTTTTCTTGTTGTCAAAAATGAAATAATCTTCTTCAAAAGTTTTGCCCAACATTTGAAGTTTACCGGTAGAGTTCAAGCACATACTTCCGCCGTCAAAGATCAACTCTGTTTGTGCACCAACACAGCAGACATATACAAGAGGAAGATTATTTGTTTTAGTAAGGACGGACAGCATTTCAAATTTTTCTTTCCGTTTACCATAAGCATATGGACTGGCCGAAATGTTTATCAATAAAGTTGCGCCGCCATCAACAAGTTTTTGAACCGGATCAGTTGTATAACGTCTATGCTTCCAATAATCTGCATCGTTCCAAATGTCTTCACAAATCGAGATGCCGAGTTTTTCTCCCATGAACTCATGAACAAAAACATCTTTAGCAGATTCAAAATATCTGACCTCATCAAATACATCATAATTTGGTATTAAAGTTTTGTTCTGGATGAATTGGATTTTACCATCATAACAAAGTGCGGCAGAATTGTAAACTCCCGTTCCAACTTTATCTTCATAATCTTCGGAGATCGTTCCAAATATCAATCCAACTTTTTTAGTTTGAAATGCAATTTCATTTGCGGCATTTTTTACGGCTTTTCTAAATTCTTTTTTCTCTACAAGATCGAGTGGAGGATAACCGCATAAAAATAATTCAGGAAAGATCACAAGGTCTGCACCATCAGAAACAGCTTGCTTATATCTAAAAAGAATCTTTGCGGAATTCCCTTTAAGATCACCGATTATTGGATTTGATTGACAGATTGCTATTTTCATTAATGAAAAATGATTTTATCTTTTGACCAAAGTTAGTAAGAAGCATAGTATTTTCAAATCAGAAGCTCTATTTTGTTTAGAAAATTTTACAAACCTTTTGATTTGAGATGCGTCTTAAGTATTGAAAACAATAAAAAGGTGATGCCATGAAAGACAAGTTATACCGTTCACGGCGCGTGAGAGTTTTTGGGGGTGTTGCCGGCGGACTTGCTCAGTATTTTAATTTAGACCCAATACTTGTCAGAGTTCTATTTGTTGTTGTCACAATCCTTCATGGGTTTGGAATTCTTCTTTATATCATTCTTTGGATTGTAGTACCGGAAGAACCTTTCGAGATTGCATATCAAGTTAAGACTGATGATCAAACTGCCACAGAAGGACAATCTGCACAAACCGGTTCTATGAATTTCGACGGGACTCAATCTCTTCCGAAAAAACAAGGTTCAGGAAGAATTGTAGTTGGAATAGTTCTAATAGTTATTGGATTAATCTTTTTCGCAGACCGCATAATTCCGTCATTTGATTTAAGAGATGTTCTTCCAATCGCGTTTGTACTTATTGGAGGATCATTAATTTGGAATTCAATGAAAAAGTAATGGAGAGATAGAAATGAAAAGCGGACAATTATTTTGGGGATTTTTTCTTTTAGCTCTCGGCGCTCTTTTCCTTTTGACAAAGTATGATGTGCTTCAGAGTTCATTTGATTTTGTTTACTCTATCTGGCCAATGATCTTTGTCTTTTGGGGTGCGCTAGTAATTTTCAAAAATTCATTAGCTAAACCTGTAATAAGTGCTTTGTTCGGAATTTTTCTTGCACTTCTAATTTTTGGATTTGTAGAAAATGCTTTTAATAGTTTTGATTTTTCAGAACACGATGGAAAATATACCGAGTATTATAACGAGGATTACGAATCCGCGATTACAAATGCAGATCTAGAAATTAATTCAGGTGCCGGTACATTTATTCTTGGAGAGACTACCGATAAATTGGTTGAAGGTAAAACGAAAGGAAATCTAGCAGAATATGATTTTGAAACTTGGAAAGATGATGACAAAACAAACGTAAGATTCAATCTGCACAAGAGAAATTTTAATCTCTTTGGTGGAAGATTTAAGAATTACTTAAAAATAAATTTGAATGAAAATCCTATATGGGATATAAGATTGAACTATGGTGCATCCAAAGCGAATCTGGATTTAACAAAATTTAAGATTAGAAATCTCGAACTTCATTCCGGAGCCACAAGTACATACGTAAAACTTGGTGACAAAACAGAGACCACAAATGTAAATGTTGAAATGGGTGCAGCAAATATCACGATAGATGTTCCAACAAATGTTGGATGTGAAATTCAAAGTGATATGGCATTATCATCAAAGAATATACATGGCTTTAACAGCAAAGGTAAAGGTCATTACACTACGGAAAATTTTTCGGACAGCGGCAAGAGAATTATAATTGATATTAAGGCAGGAGTTTCTTCTTTGACCATTAACAGATATTAAATTTATTTCTTCTTGCTCTTTTTAATTTTTTTCGGCTGCCAAAAATATTTTCTCATAATAACACAACCTTCATCGTCAAACTCAACTCCTTCACTACGAAGGAGTTCTTCCATTAAATGAATATCTCCAAAATGTACTTTGCCGGTAAGTGCACCTAAACGATTTACAACTCTATGGCATGGTAGTCCGCTCATCTTAGCGCCGTTCAAAGCCCAGCCGACTGTCCTTGCAGACGATTTAATTCCGCATACTTCAGCTATTGCACCATATGTTGTAACTTTTCCTTTAGGAATCTTTGCAACAATTTTATAAACGCGATCGAAAAAATCTTGTTTCATTCGGCAATCTCAACTTCTCGAGAATGGAAAAGTCCTTCATTCTTCATTTATAATTCTCAATTCGCAATTTTCAATTCTAAATTGCTCTTTCATTCGCCCATAACTTTTATTAAAACTCTTTTTCTTCTTTGCCCGTCAAACTCAGCATAATAAACTTGCTGCCAAGGACCGAAATCAAGTTTGCCGTTTGTTACTGGTATAATAACTTCATGATGAACAAGCATACTTTTCAAATGTGCATCACCGTTATCTTCTCCAGTTCTGTGATGGCGGTAATCCGATTTAAATGGTGCAAGTTTTTCGAGCCATTCATCTATATCTTGAATCAACCCGCTCTCGGCATCGTTCACATAAACTCCTGCAGTAA
>QYQI01000048.1 GCA_007280825.1 Ignavibacteriales bacterium
ATATTCACTTGAAGAAGTTGAATGTATGGGCGCTTGCGGCTACGCACCGATGATCGCAGTCAATGAAGATTATTTTGAAAATCTAAATAAAGAAAAAGTTTTTGAAATTTTGGACTCGCTTAAATAATGGAAAGAATAGTTCTTCCCCAAATAGAAAATCTCAATCAGATAGAAGTTTATCTTGCTAACGGCGGATTTGAATCCGCTAAAAAAGCATTTGCAAAAACTCCCGATGAAATTATTGATGAAGTAAAAAAATCCGGATTACGCGGTAGAGGCGGAGCGGCTTTCTCTGCAGGATTGAAGTGGAGTTTCATGCCGAAGACTACAGATAAGCCGAAGTATCTTTGTGTTAACGGCGATGAAAGCGAACCCGGTTCATTCAAGGACAGACAAATTTTTGAAGATAATCCGTTTCAACTTATTGAAGGAGCAATCATAACTTGTTATGCAATCGGTGCTAAGGTTGCATATCTATACATTCGTGGTGAATATCATAAATGGATTAAGTTGATGCAGAAAGCTGTTGATGAAACTTACTCTCGCAGATTTCTCGGTGATAAGATGAAAGAAACATTCGGTATAGATTTTAGTTGTGATCTTTTTATTCACAAAGGTGCGGGCGCTTATATTTGCGGTGAAGAATCATCCTTAATGAATTCGATCGAAGGGTTGCGTGGTTATCCGCGTGTTAAACCACCGTTTCCGGCACAGCGTGGATTATGGAACTGCCCAACTACGATCAATAATGTCGAAACAATTACAAACGTTCCAGCAATAATTAAAAATGGTTGGGAATGTTTTTCAAAAATCGGCGCACCCAAACATCCCGGTACAATTTTATTTGGAATTAGCGGCCACGTGAATAAACCCGGAGTCTATGAATTACCATCCGGAGTTCTTCTAACAGATTTAATTTACAATGTAGCTGGCGGAGTCCCCGGGAATAAAAAAATTAAATGTGTAATACCCGGTGGTTCATCAATGCCGCCTTTACGCGGTGATCAGCTTGAGGGTGTTCGTATGGATGCTGAATCATTGAAAGAAGTTGGTTCAGCAATAGGTACTGGCGGAGTAATGGTAATGGATGAAGATACAAATCTTCTCAAAGTTTTAATTCGCATTGCTCATTTCTATCATCATGAAAGCTGCGGGCAATGCACTCCTTGTCGTGAAGGAACCGGTTGGATGGAAAAGATTCTGCATAGAATAGATGAAGGACATGGGACTTCAGCAGATTTGGATTTATTGATAAGTGTTGCAAATAATATTGAAGGTAATACGATTTGCGCTCTTGGAGAAGCAGCGGCATGGCCTGTAAAGTTTATGATCACACGTTTCCGTGATGAATTTGAAAAATATGTGAATAAAAATATTTCCATTCCCGTTCCTAACAAAGTTCACTCGATGAGAGGAACGGCAGTGCCGTTGGCAGAAATACAAAAATAATTGAGAATTGCGAATTTAGAATTGAGAATATGGGCGAATCTTTGGTTCGCCTTTATTATTTTATAACAGGTAAATCAATCTCTAAGACAGATAGATGACAAGAATTAAAAATATCATGTTTCTTTTAGTTGCTTTCATATTTGCGTTCAATTCGTTTGGATTCATTTATTATTTTTTGATCGAAAGAGAGAATGCAAAGGAAGAAGCATTTGAGGAAATAACTTTGTTAAAATCTAAAGATAAGGTTGAAGTTCTTTCTATTTCTAAATCCGTGATCAATGAAGGCAAAGTTTTTCAGCGTATCAATAAAAAAGAGATCAGATATGATGGAAAGATGTATGATATTTTAAAAGAAGAAACGCGATCAGATAAAATAATTTTTTATTGCGTTCATGACGAAAAAGAAGACAAACTTGAAAATGAGTTTGACAAGACAATTAACAAAAATCTAAACCAAAAAGCTGTAACAAACACATTTATAAATTTTAATCATCTGATTCAGTATGCCGAATATGGAAGAGTGCCGGGAATTGAATCGCCAATTCAAAAAGTAAAATATTCAAACTATATGAATAATAATTACCATCTAAACACACCGAAAGTATTAACTCCGCCTCCAAAGTTTTCACTCATCTAAACAAAATTTTTTAATTAAATCATTTCTAATCTAACGTAACAAGAATGAAGTATATTATTTTATCTTCAACTCGCTAAAAGGGTTTGATTATTAATCAAAAAATAATTTTTAGATTTGGCGGAGTTCACATGAAAAGAATTATTCTTTTTATTCTTATATCAATTTCATTTGTACAAGCACAGCAAAAAACTCAAACAGACACTTTAACTTATGAGATGAAACAAATTTCAGTTACTGCAACTCGCTATGCTGAAAATCTTTTGGAAATTCCTTATGCAGTTTCAATACTTCAATCGCAACAATTAAAAAACTTACGCGGTTACGGATTGGATGAAGCTCTTTCTACAATTCCAGGAGTTTTAGCACAGTCGAGATCGGGTAATCAAGATGTACGGCTTGTAATCCGCGGATTTGGAGCTCGTGGTGCCGGTGACAGATCTAATTCAGGTACATCACGAGGAATCCGTGTTATGGTTGATGGAATTCCCGAAACAGAGCCAGACGGCAGAACATCATTCGATCAAATTGATTTAAGCATTGCTGATAATATTGAAGTCATTCGTTCAAATGCTTCAGCGATTTGGGGAAATGCAGCGGGAGGAGTTGTAAATCTTTCTACAGTACCTACAGAAACAAATGAAGGAATTACATTACGTTCACTTGCCGGAAGTTTTGGATTCAATCAGTTTCAAGTGAAAGCAAATACAAATTTTCAGAATGGGGAAATCTTTACATCGCTCTCAAATAGTAATTTAGATGGATGGAGAAACCATTCTTCCAGTTTTAGAACTTTGTTCAATTTGGGATTTGTTTCAAATCTTGGTGAAGCAACAAAACTCGGAGTATTTCTTTCTAGTGTCTCAAATATGTTTCATATTCCGGGACCATTAACGCAAAAGCAATTTGATGCTGATCCGACTCAATCAAATCCAACATACGAACAAAGGGATGAACGCCGGTTCAATCGCTTGGGTAAAATTGGAATTACTTTGAATCATGATTTTGATAGCTCAAATGGTATTTCGGGAATGGTTTTTGTAAATCCAAAATATTTACAGCGTTCAGAACGCGGGACTTTTCGAGATTTCACACGTTATCATGTCGGTGGAAATTTGATGTATAATAATTATTCCCCGCTCTCTTCTACAATACAAAATAAATTTGTAGTTGGTGCCGATGAAGCATACCAAGACGGTGCAATTTTATTTTACAGTTTGTCACCGACCAATTCGCGCGGAGATGTATTAAAGGATAATAAAAGAGAAGGAGCTAACACATTTGGTGCTTTTGTCCAAGATGAAATTCTTTTCAATGAAAAATTGAGTGTTATAATCGGTGCACGATATGATAATATTACTTATTACAGTGAAAGTTTTATAACATCCGGATACGGATTACAAACAAAATCGTTTGAACATCTTACTCCAAAAGCTGGAATTACATATCGTTTATCTCCTACTCAAAGTTTGTATGCAAATTTGGGCGGGGGAATTGAAGTCCCGGCAGGAAATGAAACTGACCCCGCTGGTACATACGGACAAGATCTAATCTATTTATTAAATTCTTTACTTGATCCGATCATTTCAACAACTTATGAAATCGGTACGAAGCAATTAATTGCATTTCAGAAAAACGATCTTTTAAAAAATTTTTCGTATGATTTAGCACTTTACTACATTGATATTAAGAATGATATCATTCCTTACCGCGGCGGAAGATTTTATTTCACTGCCGGTAAGACTCAGCGTATGGGTGTAGAACTCGGTACTTCGGTTCAATTTACTCGTGGATTTTCATTCAATGGCGCTTTTACATTCTCGAACAACAAGTACCAAGAATATCTTGTTGATTCGGTTCATTATGATTTGAACAAGGCAGGTAAGTTTGCTAATTACAAAGACAATAAAGTTGCCGGCATTCCGGATTTCTTTTATAATGTTGGATTAACATACGCACCTGTTGAACTGAACGGAGTTTTTGTTTCAGTTACATTAAATGGAATTGAAAAATATTTTGTTGATGATGCTAATACTTTATCGGTTCCATCGTTCAATGTCATAAACACAACAATTGGATTGAACAAACCGATTAAGTTAATTGGTGATCTTTCGTTTACAGGATTTTTGACAATCAATAACCTATTTGATTTAAAATTTGTGTCGTCTGCTTTTATTAATCCGGATATTATTAACAATGAAGCTGTGTATCTTGAACCCGGTATGCCGAGAAATGTAGTGTTGTCGATTTCATTTAGTTATTAATTATTACTTAGTTATATAAATAAAAAAAGGCGAATCAATTATGATTCGCCTTTCTGTTTACTGCGAACTATTTCGCAATCAATTCTACATTGAAAGTCATTTCTTTTCCATCTCGTTGGACAACAACATCAACTTTATCACCGGCTTTGTAATCTTGAACTGCATACATAAAATCATAAATATTGGCAACTGTTTTAGGACCAAATTTTACGATGATATCACCCGCTTTCATTCCGGCTTTGGCCGCAGGACTTCCATCAGTTACTCCGGATAATTTATAACCGTTTCCATTGTAACCAAACTCTGGAACTGTACCAACTGTAACGCGTGTTCTTCCGCCTCCTCCGGCTCTTTGTGCCGGTTCTTCAACTTTAACATAATCCGGTCGTTTTTCTAAGTTATCAACATCAAGCGCAATATCAAAAACATAGTTAGCAACTTTAGCTTCACCTTCACAATTTATTTTTTCAGGTTTATCAGATGGTTTGTGATAATCCGAATGTGTTCCAGTAAAGAAGAAAAGAACCGGAACGTTTTTATTTGAGAATGCTTGGTGATCACTGCCGCCCGATCCGCCATCGCTCATTCCTAATTTAAAGCTGTAACTGTTTTTTTGATTTAACAATTCCTTCCACATAGAAGAGGTACCTGAACCAATGATGGTCAAACTGTTTTCTTCATTCAAACGTCCGATCATATCCATGTTTAACATTGCATCAACATTTTTAATATCAACAGGAAAATTATTCGTCATGTAAGTTGAACCAAGAATTCCGAGTTCTTCACCTGAAAAAGCTACGAAGATCATGCTACGTTTAAATAATCCTTGCATTGAGGCAAATTTCTCAGCGACTTCCAATACTCCGGTTGTACCGGATGCATTATCATCAGCGCCATTGTGAATTTGTTTGTCTTTACCTTTGTACATCGAAGATTCTTTGAGTTGATCAATTCCAAGATGGTCGTAATGTGCACCGATTACAATAAATTCATTTTTCAAAACCGGATCGCTTCCTTCGATCATTCCGGCAACATTTCTTCCTTTCTTCTCAATTTCTTTTACATCAGTTGAAAGAGAAACTTTGGCATTCTTAAATGCAAAAGACGATGGCTTTTTAGAAACATCAATCTGCTTTTGGAATTCGTTAAAGTTTTGTCCCTCACTTTTAAAAAGTTCATCAACAAAACTTCTTTTTACATGTTGAACGGAAATATTTTTCATTGCTGGTGCACCATCGTAACGTAGTTCCATCAAAGGATCATCATCATTTTTGGGCGTATATCCGTTGACTAAAATGATTGCAAGAGCACCTTTCTCTTTTGCGACTGTTGCCTTGTTCCTAAAAGAAGCATATTTGTCAAACTCCGACCTGGAACTATCATGCTCTGGATGATACCGCATAACAACTACAGTTTTTCCTTTTACATCAATACCTTCATAGTCATCGTAATTTAATTTAGGTGCAGAAATACCATATCCTGCAAAAACTAAATCTCCACTAACTTTTCCTTTACCGGAATATGCAACTGTAGTATAATCAATTCCGGTTTTAAGATTTTGTTTTTTACCCCTCACATCAAATGTAAGAGAGTTAGCTTTTGTCATTTCAACTTTTTCGATAAAAGGAAATTCTTGAAACCAATTTCCTTTGAAAGCGGGTTGTAATCCGTAAAGTTGGAATTCACTTTTGATATAATCTCCGGCTAATCTTTCTTCAGGACTTCCTGTGAATCGTCCCTTCATTGCATCTGATGCCAGGTAGAAGACGTTGGCTTTAATTTCTTCTGCAGTTATTTCTGGTCTGTGAATTTTATTTTGTGCTTGGATAGAAACGATAAATAGAATTATCAATAGAAATGAAATTCTCTTCATGATTTTCCTCGGTAGTTTATAATGTTGTTGCCAAAATAATATTATTCGGGCACATGCACCAAAAAATATTCCTTGGCAGTTTTTCCGATTTGTGTCGCTTGTTTGATTGTCATGTGAAGATCAGAACTGGTATCATCTTTTGCGCCGGCTTCAATAATTGCAAGATTTGAATCCTTCGCATTCTTAACTAGTGCATTACAAAAAGCAGTATCGCCCCCATAACAAATTGATTTACCATCATAAATAAATTTAAATCCAAGAGATGGAATTAATTCTGATGAATTACCGTCTGCTGATGGTTCTCTATGATTAACTTTGAAAGGTTTGATTGTAACTGAATCGCGCTTAAAACTTTTTACCGAATCAATTGGTCTTAAATTAATTTGATAAGACACTTCTTTGCTATAGACTTTTATAAATGCACGATAAATACTTTCAATTTCTTTGCAGCCTTGCGGATAGTAAATATTAAGCGGACTTTTCTTCTTCAAGACAGACAGATAAGTAAGTAGTGACCAAACGCCTCCGACATGATCGTGATGACCATGGCTGATGAAAATATCTGAAACTTTTAGAATTGTAACTGCACCAACATCTTTATTAAGATCGCGCAAAATTCCATCGCCCGGATCTACAACGAATGTTGCTCTGTCAGTTGTGATTAGTATTCCAGTGGCAATGTTAGGAATTGAACAGTAAATCTTTATGAAGAAATCTTCTTTACGCCAAATGATTGGATATTTTTGATACTCGTTTTTTTTCATATCAGATTACTATTTGTGCGACAATTCCACCGACTAAAAATGCGGCAATCCAAGTTCCGAACCAGATCATCATTCCTTCTTTCCATCCTCTTTCTTTTAGCATAACAACAAACGAAGCAATACACGGAACGAAAAGAGTAATTGTAATAATTGAAACTGTCTTTTGCATTATTGTTAAGTCCATATGAAAAAGTCCTGCTGCACCAAAATCTCTACGAACCATTCCCATTACAAAAGCATTTGCGGCTTCTTTAGGAAGTTTTAACCAAGTTGTTGTAAATGGTGCTAAAACATCCTGCCAGACTAAAAGCATTCCGCTTATTTCCATAATTCCAACTGCAAGGGCACCGATAAAAAACCAAAAGCTAGCTTCTTTCATAAAACCAAAACTTCTAAAAAAAGTTTTTTTGAAAACATTACTCATTCTTGGAAAACGAATCATTGGAAGATCAATTAATAGGGGAGAACTTTCGCCGGGAAGCATTTTATTTAAAATAGTTGAAAGAACAATAAGAACAGTTGAAATAACTGAGATATAAAGCATCATCGGTGCAAATCCGGCTCCGCTTAGAAGAGCGGCGATTACAGCTAATTGTGCTGAGCACGGAATTACAAATTGAAGAATTGCTGTAACAATTGATTTTTCTCTTTCAGTTCCAAGCATACGAGTAGTAATATTAGCCATTGTAATACACCCGAAACCAAGCATGATTGGAATTACTGCTTTACCATTTAAACCAATTTTATTAAATGAGCGGTCAAGCATGGTTGCGAGACGCGGAAGGTAACCGCTATCTTCTAATAAAGCCATTACAAAATAAAATCCCATTACCAATGGTAGAAGTAAAAACAGTAAGTAAGTTACTGTCATTGTAATAACCCCAAATTCACCGAAGAAAAGTTTTACAAAAGGATTTTGAAAGTAAAAATCCGTTCGTGCGTTTTTTTGTTTTGATAATTCAGAAAATTCTTTTTGAAGAGTCGGGTCAGCACTTATTCCGGAAGGGAAGTTAAAAGTTTTTTTGCTTAACTCATTATTCTTTCCATCATGAATAGTTACTTCAGTATTTAC
>QYQI01000094.1 GCA_007280825.1 Ignavibacteriales bacterium
ATCCCGGAACTGAAAATAAATCAACCGACGCAAAACTTAGCATTTGGAACAAAGTTTGTCCTGTTAAGGGAGAAGAAGTAGATACTGAAACACCCACAGAAATTTATCAAGGTAAAACAATTGGATTTTGCTGCCCTGGATGCATTAAGAAATTCAAGAAAGATCCAGAAAAGTATATGAAGAATTTAAGTGAGGATGGGTCAAAATTTCTAGATAAATAAAATCATTCAGAGCCTAAGAATTCTTTCTCAGGCTCTTTTTTAATGCTAATAAATGAACTATTTCAACAATTATTGGGTTAAAATTATAGTCTAAATGTTATTCAGATATTTATTGTCAACAATTTATTATATAAACTAACTTTTGTTACCATATAGTTAGATTTTGATAGACAATCAGACAAAATTTACTTATTTTTGAGCGGTGATTTTAATTAGCACATATCAAATAACTACTTATAAAAATAAGTTTTGTACTCTCTTTTCAAATTCACATCAGAGACAAATTAAATAAGGATAAAATATTCATAAGAAGAATATTTCCCCTCTTTAGGAACTTTATAGTTTAATAAGAGTCAAAAGTAAGTTTAATCCAGTAAAAATTAGTTTATCAGTAGAAAATTTTAATTCAAGGAGATAGTAAGAATTGAAGATTACGAAGCAATTTACAAACCGCGAAAGTAAATCTTTAGATCAGTACCTACAAGAGATAGGAAAAGTAGATCTCCTCACACCAAATGAAGAAATTGAATTGGCAATTCGTATCAAAAAGGGAGATCAATTAGCTCTTGAGAAACTTACTAAAGCTAATTTAAGATTTGTAGTAAGTGTTGCCAAACAATATCAGAATCAAGGTCTTCCTCTTGGTGATTTAATAAACGAAGGTAACTTAGGTTTGATAAAAGCCGGAAGAAGATTTGATGAAACACGCGGCTTTAAATTTATTTCTTATGCAGTTTGGTGGATTAGACAATCAATTATGCAGGCAATTGCAGAACAATCCAGAATGGTTCGTCTTCCGTTGAATCGTGTTGGTGCATTGAATAAAATGGGAAAAGCACTCAGCCAACTCGAACAAGAATATGAGCGAAGACCAAGTCCCGAAGAAATTGCTACACAACTTGATATGGATGTTTCTGATGTTACTTATGCTATGCAGATTGCAGGCCGTCACGTTTCGATGGATGCTCCATTTGCTCACAGTGAAGACAATAATAACAGTTTGTTAGATGTTATGCCGAATGATGATCAACCGGCTCCGGATTTTACTCTGATGAAGGAATCTCTGAAAGCTGAAATTGAAAGATCACTTTCTACTTTGACTGAAAGAGAAGCAGAAGTCATTCGTCTTTATTTTGGATTAGGAAAAGAACACTCTCTTACTTTAGAAGAGATCGGTGAGAAACTAAATCTAACCCGCGAACGTGTTCGTCAGATTAAAGAGAAAGCATTAATCAGATTGCGCCATTCTACACGAAGTAAAAATTTGAAAGCATATCTTGGTTAATTTTGAAAATTAATATAAAGCCCCTTGCAATGCGAGGGGCTTTTTTGTTTTAAACTGACTATTTTTGAATTGTTTAGAATACATTTTGGGAATTATGTGAAAACATTATTAAAAACATTTTTCTTTTCGATTTTATCTTTATCACAGATCAATGCTCAAAAAGAAATTTTAGGTTACTGGTCCGGAAATTTGAAAATGCTCAGTATGGAATTGAATTTCCAAATTAAAGTATCTAAAACAAATAAATCTTTAGAGGGATTCATTAATATCCCTTCTCAAAAAGTTAGTGAATATAAATTACCAGTCTTTACATATAAGAAAAATCAAATCCATTTTGAACTGCCCGGTTCAGCAGGTGTTGCAAAATTTGATGGCAAATTAAAAGCTGATTCAATCAAAGGAACACTTCTTCAAGCAGGCATTAAAGGAATATTTAATTTAGTTAAAATAGATCAGCCGGTTAAAGAAGAGAAAGTAGAAATACAAAAGAAAGAACCTCTTCCCTATTCAGAAGAAGATATCGCATTTAAAAGCGGACGAATACTACTTGCTGGAACATTAACAACACCAAAGACCGAAGGCATATATCCTGCAGTAATTCTCCTTACAGGAAATGGACCGCAAGATAGAGATGAAGATGTTTTCGGATTTAAAATTTTTCAAATAATTGCCGACTACTTAACCAAAAATGGTGTTGCAGTTCTTAGATATGATGACCGCGGTGTTGGCGGATCAACCGGTAACACAATGCAATCTACAACTGAAGATTTTTCAAACGATGCGCTCGCAGCAATCGAGTTTCTGAAAAAGCAAAAAAATATTGATAAGACAAAAATTGGCTTGTTGGGACACAGTGAAGGCTCACAAATTGCCGAACTTGCCGCAGTTAATTCTAAAGATGTTTCCTTCATTGTATTGCTTTCCGGAAATGGTGTTGATGGCGGCAAAGCATTGATCGAGCAGCAAAAATTAATTTTGAAAGTAAATGGTGTTGCTGATTCTTTAATTACACAAAATTTGGAATTGCAAAACAAGATTAACTACGCTCTCAGTAATGATATTGATCTCAATGATATTCGAAAAGATATCAGAGCATTTGCTGAAAAAGATTTTGCCGGCTTAAACAAGGAAGTAAGAAATTCTATTCAGAATAAAGAAACTTATCTTAACTCTAACGTTCAATCACAAATTCAGATTTTCAATAATCCTTGGTTCAGGTATTATGTTAAATATGATCCGATTCCAACATTAGAAAGAATTAAAATTCCGGTCTTAATGTTATTTGGAGAATTAGATTTACAATTTCCACCATCCTTAAATAAACAAAGAATGGAAGAAGCACTAGTTAAAGCCGGAAATAAAAATTTCAAGTCAATTGTATTTCCAAAAGTAAATCATTTGTATCAAGAAGCAAAAATCGGAAGTCCTTCAGAATACTCAGAATTGAAAAAGGAATTTGCACCCGGTTTCTTAGAAACAATAGGAAATTGGGTTTTAAATGTTATAAAGTAATTATTCAACGCGTTGTGTGAGTAAAAAATATAGTTTAGCAAACTGTTAAAACAGTTAGACAATAATAATTTCTTTGGTTAACCCCGCGACCCGCCTTGACCGCTAGTCGGGCAGGTTAATCGCGGGGTTAGAAAAACATAACGCAGTTATAAAACCGTTTTAACGGTTACATTTCAATTCTGTTAAATACAGGAAACAATATGTCAGATAATCTAAATCGAGTTGCCGGACTATCAAGTTTGATGGGCAATACTCCCCTATTAGAAATTAAATTTTTATTTAACGGAGAGAAAAGAAGAATTTTTGCCAAAGCAGAAAATCTTAATATGACTGGAAGTATCAAGGATAGGATGGCATTCTTCATTTTTAAGAACGGATATGAAAAGAATAATCTAAAACCCGGCGCGTTAATCATCGAAGCAACAAGTGGTAATACAGGCATTGCTTTTTCAGCTATCGGCAGAGCACTCGGGCATCCCGTAACTATATTTATGCCTGATTGGATGAGTCAGGAAAGAATTAATCTCATTAAAAGTTTTGGAGCTAATATTGTTTTAGTAAGCAAAGAAGAGGGAGGATTTCTCGGATGCATTCAACGCGCTGAAGAATTAGCCGCTAAAACAGAAAATTCTTTTCTCCCAAGACAATTCTCGAACAATGATAATTGTGAAGCGCATTACCGTACTACCGGACCGGAAATTTTTTGGCAGTTGCAATTTCACGGTTTAAAACCGGATGCATTTATAGCCGGTGTTGGAACCGGCGGAACTATTATGGGAACGGGACGATTTCTAAAAGAAAAATATCCCGATATAAAAATTTATCCTTTGGAACCATCTAATTCACCAACGCTTTCCACCGGATACAAAGTTGGCAAGCACCGCATACAAGGTATATCCGATGAATTTATTCCGCAGATACTAAAATTAGATTCCTTAGATAAAGTTGTTGATGATGGTGATTCAATTATTATGGCTCAAAAACTTGCGTCCGAACTTGGTATCGGTGTTGGAATTTCATCAGGAGCTAATTTACTTGGAGCTTTAAAAATTCAGAATGAACTTGGTAAGGATGCTGTTATTGTAACAGTATTCTCGGATGATAATAAAAAATATTTAAGCACAGATTTATTCCACGAAGAACCAATTAAAAAAGATTTCTTAGCTCCGCATATTAAGTTGTTGGAAGTACGTGCACATAAACGTGTTTGTTATACTTGCTGTAATCCGGAAGAATGTTCGGATGCGCATTTTGAAACTGCATTTGAGTTTCCGAATGGCTGTCCAAGAAAGGTTGATACAAAATTCTAGTTAATAAAATTTCCCCCGCTTTGCGGGGCTGTCCGTATTGAACGGAGGGTTATAAAACGTTTATTTACTCTCGTATTAATCTTTCTTGTAAAAGTTTTTGCATATCTCTACGACCATCCAAGATACAATGGATAAAACCTACTTTCTCAATAATTTGATAAATAATACGATAAGGTTTATAGTTTAGTTCTAGAAAATCATTTATTCCAAGCAAACTTAATTCTGGAGGGATGTGACCACGATTTGGATATTTTTGAAGGGATAAACATTTCTCATACAATTTCGAGTATAAATTCTCGGCTCTTTCTTCCGAATCATTAAAATAAACATATTTATAAATTTCAAATAAATCTTTTTCAGCAGATGAAACGATATTAACTTTGAACTTCACGTTGTCCCCGTTTAAAAACATTTATACGGTTTCGAACATTTTCAAACGTTTTTTCTAATGTTTTATAATTACCTTTTTTTAATTCTCTTCCACTCAATGCAAGAATTTTTAATAGAGCAATGCTCTCTTGCGTCTTCTCATATACTTTGACATCTTGAAGAATAACTTTTGCTTCACCGTTATGTGTGATAATCAATGTTTTTTGATTCTCTGCAACATCACGGATAACTTCAGAAGCATGTGTTTTTAAATAACTTATTGGCTTTACCGCTTCACTGAATTTCATTTTGTCCCTTTTTATTTTACGACCATAATATAGTCCTTTAAGTAGTCTAAATCAATCCAAACATCAAATCAGATTTTAAGCGTTATAACGGATCAAGTTAACCGGCCCAGCCGCAGACCGGATGACGGGAAGGGACGAGAAGGACGAAAGGTTCATAGGAATTTGGAAGACCGTAGCGGCTGGGTCCGGGTTGAACGCTTGGTTAGGCGAGGCAGGAACTTAAGTATATGGCCTTTTTAGATTTACTTGGTGATTTCTGGAGTCTTGGTTTTGGTGCCCTTGACTGACCAAGATGTCCACCGGACACCGTCAAGGGTCGATTCCTCCGTAGCGGAGACGCTCCTATAGTCAGTTGTGAAAACCCAAGTATCGCGAATCTTGATAACCTTGCCTTCGGGTGTAGTGATTACACCGTTTCCAGTAACCGAATGACCATTGTAAGTTAATTTTGTGACCCATGTTGATCCGTCATTGGAATAACCATGTGATATGTACGTTTTACATGATGGATTGAATGAAATAATTTCCAATGCTTGTTCTTGTTGACCATTTATATCATTGAATGTCTGGTCAAGCTGTACAAAGGAACCATCCAAGATCTTGTGTCCATGGATATTCCAATTTAGTTTGTGTTCTGGCGCCTTTGGTAAAAATTTCGAAGTTCCTACTAAGGTCCAATCTCCAACAAAAATATCCAAAAATACCGATTCTTTTTTTGGTTCAGTTATTGGAGTTTGTGTTTTTACAGCAATTGCTGGAATGATAGCCATCAGGCAAATTGCTGCAACAATCCGTTTCATGGATGCCTCATCGACAAAAAAAGTGAGGTTGAGTCAAATGTGCGCCTAACTATTAGTTAACCCGCCAATCGATATGATGGCGAGGAATGTTATCTACCAACATTTATTTTGTTTTCGTACAATATTCTAAACTTTTTGCGTGATATCATTCCACCTACAAAATTGTGTTTAACGGATACTTATCACCCAACAGTTTATTAAATAAAAGTATATGTAAAAATCTTGCTGATTTGTTAAAGTGAAAGTTTCGAAGAAAAGAAACTGCTGTTTGATTCCCCATTATGGAAATCCTCTTGTTCTGTTTACAACTTAGAATAATAATAGGAATAGGTCAAGAAGAAATTGAGAACCTGCCTACGGCAGGCAAGTTGAGAATTTAAGTTTTCGCGATACAGATATTATAAAAATTCTTTAATACTTCTTCTCCGGCAATACCGGATAGCTCCGGATTGAATTGCACACCGAAATAATTTTCATTTTCCAACGAGCCGCAAATCTCTTTTCCAT
>QYQI01000165.1 GCA_007280825.1 Ignavibacteriales bacterium
AATTTAAATTATTAATGAAAGCAGATTTAATTTGCCCTAGAAATCCACCGTCTTAGACGGTGGTGATGTACTGTCGGCTATGCCTGCAAAATATTAGATTGCAGTATGTAAAATATAAAAAATTATCGCACGTAGTATACAAATGTGATTATCACATTGTTTGGTTCCCCAAGTATCGTTTTCGGATATTGAAAGGAGGAGCGAAAGATCGCTTGTAAAAGGATCTAAGAATGTTAAGTGAACGGAAGAAAGCGAAATAGTAGAACTTAACATACAAGAAGATCACATTCATCTGGTAATATCGATACCCCGAAAGTAAGCGTCTAGGAAAGGATGTGAATTCTAAAAGGTAAGACAGCAATTAAGATATTCAAGAGTTATCCAGAATTGAAGAAGAAACCATATTGGGGAAATCATTTTTGGGCACGAGGATATTTTGTCAATACGGTAGGATTGCATGAGAAAATGATAAGACGATATGTAAAATATCAGAAAGAAGAGGAAAAGAAAGAGGAAGAAAATTCAATTGATTTCAGACTTTTTTAGAGTCGATAGAAATCCACCACCTCAGGTGGTTGTTGTTTAATCCTGAGTATTCCAAGCGTGATGTCATCGCTTTGTTCGGCGTCCCCTCGAAAGACTTTTATTTCATCAAATACTATTTTAGATAATTCGCTAACATCAAGGTTTTTATTCTTAGAAAGAAGTTTTTCAAATCTCTCTTCGCCAAATTCTTCTTCATTCTTATTCATAGCCTCAGGGATTCCGTCAGTGTAAAAAACAATCATATCGCCTGTCTGCAAGTTAATAATTTCGGAACTGTAGGGAAGGTCAATGCTTCCAAGCAACAATCCACCTGCGGATAGTTTTTCAAAAGAACTGTTACCGTGCTTGAAAAGATATGTCGGATTATGCCCGGCATTAATGCTTATTAAATTTTTATTTGATTGGCTATAAAATCCAAACCATGCCGTGGCAAATTTATCCGATGTAGTAGAGGAGATTAAAAATCGGTTAAATGATTGAACGAATTCAATCACGTTGTAATTCTCTTTTCTAACGATAAAATAGAATTGAAGAAAAGAATATAGAGTAGAAACAATTAACGCAGCGGGAATGCTTTTACCGGAAACATCAGCGACAAAAAATAATGTTGTTTCGTTGTCTATCTGGATTACATTAAAATAATCACCTCCGATTTCTCTTGCCGGTTTAAGTTTAATACAGATATCAACATTTTTTACTGTTGGTAGTATTTCCGGAAGGAATCTTTGCTGAATCTTCCAAGCAGTTTCCATTTCATGTTTTGTCTGTTCGGCTTTTATTTCTATTTCATTCAATCGTGCATTTTCTATTGCGACAGCGCACTGAGCGCCAAGAGCCTCGAAAAGATGAAGATCTTCCGTGTTAAATTTGCCACCACTCTTTTTGTTAATTGCTTGTATTATTCCAACCAGTTCATGTTTGTTAATCATAGGAACGCAGATCATATTTCGTGTTTTAAAACCTGTGGACGTGTCAAAATCTTTATTGAAACGCAGATCGCTGTAACAATCGTTAATAATAAGCGATTCTTTTTTCATTGCAACCCAACCGCCAATTCCCTCGCCAAGTTTTAAAGGTTTAGATTTTAATGAAGCACCTTTTCCGCCCGAAATTGTGTGAAAGTATAAAACGGATTCGTTTTTATCATACAGTAAAAGAGAAGCAGCCTCGGTGTCTAATAGTTTTTTGCTCGAAGAAATTATTTGATCAAGCAACTCATGAAGGGGTTTTCTTGCAGAAATTTCATGTATGATAGTTTGAAAAAATTTTATTCTGTTTAGAAGAGAGAGATATTCAAGTTTATCAAGCTCTACCGTAGATTTTGCTGCCATCTACTTCCTTTTGATAATGATAAATGTAATGTGTTAAGAAATATTATTTTAAGTTTTGATTGCCGACCAGAAAAAATCAACATGCATATTTACAATCTTAAAAACCGCATTCATGTTTTTATTCTCGCCAGCGACAAGATGTTCTGTACGTATAAGAAATAGTGGAGCTATAAATTGTTCGGCAAGAATCTCGGGATTGTACTGTTTAACTATTTTAGTTTTAACCATTTCACCGAAGATCAAGCGGCACATTTTACGAAGCTCGCTTAAGTAATCGGTTGTGGAAAGCTCTTTGTTCCCGATACGAGTGAACTGTTCCATTAAAAGTAAACGTATAAATTTTCTTTCAGGAGGTGTGTCCCAATAGTTTATCAATCGTTCTGCAAAGTTTTTTAAGAACTTTTCCGGATTAGATAGGTCATCAAGAAGATCATCGCTTAATATTTTATCACTAATGGTTCTTGATTTGAATTCAGTTAGAATAGCTAAAAATAGTTCTTCTTTTGATTTGTAGTGATTATATATCGCACTTTCTCTAATGCCAACCGCACGTGCGATCTGTCTTATAGAAGCACCTTTATACCCGTGTTGAGAAAAGAGATCTAAAGCCGCTGATAGTATTAGCCGTTTTGTATTTGCTTGTTTCAATTAAGAGACCCATAATGAACACTCGTTCACAATATACAATTTTACTTATCGAAAGTATAGAGGTGAAAAACGAAATGCTATTTTAGGTCGGCAAGAATGGTTTTCAATTTATCAAACGCTTTTTCCCAATCGGCAAGTTTTGTTCTTTCGCGCTCAAGAACTTCTGCAGGAGCTTTTGCAACAAATCCATCGTTAGAAAGTTTTTTCTTAACGCCTTCAAGCGAAGAAGAAAGACGAGCAATTTCTTTTTCGATTCTGCTTCGTTCAACATTTAGATCAATCAATCCTTCAAGAGGAATAAAAATATCGCAGCCTTTAACAACAGCGGAAGCGCTTGCTTTTGGTTTTGTAATGTTCGCATCAAACTTAAGATCGTTTATGCGGACAAGTGATTTCATGTAGCGGACTTGTTCTTCGGTTACTTTTTCTGTTTTTAAGAAAACGTTTATCTGTTTTGACGGAGGAAGATTCATCTCACCGCGGATATTTCTGATGGCGGAGACGACCTCCTGAACAAAAATAATTTCCTCTTCGGCTTTCTTATCAATTAATTTATTATTGAATTTCGGAAACGAAGACATAGAAATACTTTCGCCGTCTTTCCGTTCATCGAGCAATTGCCAAATCTCTTCAGTAATAAAAGGCATGAAAGGATGAACAAGTTTCAACATTTCTTCATACAAAAGAACGGCTCTTGTTAATACGGCAGATTTCACTTCTTCCGTGCCTTGATATAATCTATTCTTGGCAAGTTCAATGTACCAGTCGCAGAAATCATTCCACACATAAGAATAAACAATCTTTGAGCTATTGTTCACTTCAAATTTATCAAGACCGTCATTAAGCTCTTTCAATGTTGATTGAAAGCGGGACATGATCCATCTGTCTGTAAAATCAATGTGTTTATCTTTCAATGCCGGATTGAGCTGAATATTTTGTGCATTCATTAATAAGAATCTTCCGGCGTTCCACATCTTGTTTGCAAAATTCCTTCCGATCTCAACCATCTCTGAACTAAAAAGGACATCCTGCCCAAGCGGCGCAATATATGTCATCGTAAAACGCAAAGCATCTGCACCATATTCGTTAATCAGATCAAGCGGATCGGGGGAATTGCCCAAAGACTTACTCATCTTTCTGCCTTGCATGTCGCGCACCAGACTGGTGAAGTAAACATCTTTGAATGGAATTTCTTTCATGAAGTACAATCCCGCGATGATCATTCTTGCAACCCAAAAGAAAATTATATCCGGCGCCGTAACAAGAAGATCGGTCGGGTAATAATATTTTTGATCACGCTTGCCGGTAAATACATCTTGCGCCCAAAGCCAGCTTGAAGCCCAGGTATCAAGCACGTCATCTTCTTGATGCCAATTCTCAATGTCCTTCGGCGGATCAACTTCGCAGTAAATTTCTTTTGTTGTTTTATTGTACCAAACCGGAATGCGGTGTCCCCACCAAAGTTGCCGGGAAATACACCAGTCGCGAATATTGCTCATCCAGTGTTCGTAAGTTTTTGTCCAATGTTCAGGATGAAATTTTACTTTTCCCTTTTGAACAACTTCAAGAGCAGGTTTGCAAAGTTCATCCATCTTCATAAACCATTGTTCGGAAAGATAAGGTTCGATAGGAACGTTGCCGCGTTGAGAGTAACCGACTTTATTAGTGTAGTCTTCTGTTTTATGAAGAAGACCGAGTTCCTCAAATCGCGCCACTACTTTTTTACGGACTTCATAACGGTCAATCTCTTGAAACTCTTTCGGCACATTTCCGTTTGTTGTAGCATCTTCATTAAAAATATTAACGAACTCAAGATTATGACGCTTGCCCATTTCATAATCGTTTACATCGTGTGCGGGGGTTACTTTAACTGCACCGGTTCCAAATTCTTTATCAACGTATTCATCTGCGAAAAGAGGGATTTCTCTTCCAACAATCGGAAGAATAATTTTTTTCCCGATGAGATGTTTGTAGCGCTCGTCCTCGGGATTAACTGCAACTCCAGTATCGCCTAGCATTGTTTCGGGACGTGTAGTTGCAACTATTACAAACTCTCCTGCCTCGCTCGCCTCGATTCGGCGAAGCGGGCCGGCAGGCGGGTTGGAATCCTTAACCGGATATTTGAAATACCAAAGTTTTCCTTGAACTTCTTTGTAGAAAACTTCTTCATCGGAGATCGCAGACTTCGAAGCCGGATCCCAGTTCACCATTCTATAACCGCGGTAGATCAAACCATTTTTGTAAAGCTCAACAAATGCCTCGATCACTTTTTTGTAATAGCGATCATCCATTGTAAACCGCTCTCTTTGCCAATCGCAGCTTACGCCGAGTTTGCGCAACTGCTGAAAAATTATTCCGCCGTATTTATTTTTCCACTCATAACAATATTTTAAAAATTCTTCGCGGGAAATATCGTCTTTAGTAATTCCTTTTTCTTTTAAGAGAGCAACAACTTTTGCTTCGGTAGCAATTGAAGCGTGATCGATCCCAGGAATCCAGCATGCATTGAAGCCCATCATTCTTTTGTAACGAATGTAAATATCCTGCAAAGTGTTGTTCAGTATGTGTCCAATGTGAAGTATTCCGGTAATATTCGGCGGCGGAATTACTATTGTGTATGGGGTTTTGCTTTCGTCAACTTCTGAATGATAAAGTTTGTGATCTTCCCAGTACTTATACCATTTGTCTTCGGCTTCTTTGGGATTATAAGCTTTTGGAATATCTGCAAGATTTTTAGGATTCATTAACAGTTCTTCGCTTTATAATAATTGATTGTAAATATAATAAAAAGAAAAAGCGGATTGATTCATGAAATGCAAAAAACTATTAAGATAATAGCTTCAACTAAAATTATCCAGCTTCTTAAATAGAGGTTCTTTATTAAGGATTTCAATTTCAAGACAACCACTGAGAGTACTCATCATAATTTCACGTTCGCAAAGCCCCCTTCTCGTTTTTTTATATTTTTGGACTATGGCGCATAAAAAATCAATAAAATCATGACCATGAATAGCATCACGAGGATCTTTAGGCAAGTTATTTTTAACTAAGCCCATTTCTTGATTAAAGACAGAGAGTTCACATATTCGGCTATTCGCCATAAGATATCTTTGCAAAAAGTGTTGTTCATCAAATCCAAAGTGATCTCGGGAAAGATCAATATCTTTCCAAACATCTACCCAGGTAAGGTTCCAACCAAGTTTTTTATTTGTCAATCGGATTGCATAAACTTTAGGTAATATTAGCTGTGAAAAAACCAACACTTGATCAGAAGAAAAAATAAGCCCATGTAAAACCAGAGTTATAAATTTTTCGATGATTTCCTTACAAAAAAAATACATTTCCATACAAGTATAATCAGTAAGCTTAAGAATATTGTTTTCACTAGCTTTTTCTCTAATTATATGGGAAAAATCTTTGTCAATGATACATAATACATTTTGAGAGTTTTGAATTGTGGTCAATAATTCAGTAGAGAGCGCAATTATTTTGCTGCGGTTGCATTTGTAGTTTAATCCATGCTTCTGTAAAACAGCTTCTGGGATTTCAACTGTTTGGATTTCATAAACAACTACATTTATTTTATTTGTTTTTTGAAAATACCATTCAAGTATTGCCCTGTCTGCTATCCCTTCGACATATATGTCACGAATTTCTTTTACCAGTGTATATTTAGCAATCAATTCATCCAGTTTTCGTGTAGGAATTTCAACTTTATTCACTTTCCCCATTCCCAATATCTTTTAATAATTTGGATGGTTCAATATTATTATAATTTGTTATTTTAGATTCAAGTTTTACTACTTTATCTAAATGCTGTGATAGAATTTCCATGCTGTGTGATGCAAAAACATATTGAATTTGACTCTCACTTACACAATCCAAAAGCGATTTAACTAGTATTCTTTGCCATGTGATATTTAAGGAAATTTCTGGCTCATCAATTATAATCACTCTCTGTTTATCTAGTGAGGGTATTGTATTACAGAACAATAAAAGGAGATGTTTTTCGCCAGAAGAAAGCATGGTTGGTTTTAGCCTTTCTCCGTTTGGGGCAAAAATTTGTATACCTCTTTGATAACTATAAGAAACTCTCTTATCAACAAAAAAAACATTTAAAGTAGAAATAAGTAGGTCGATTCTTTTTTGGACTGAATTTAGGGCTTTTAATCTTGCCTCCAAACCAGTTAGATATGGCATAAGTACTCTTGAAACGATATTTGCTTCTTGAGATTTTACACTTTCAAAAGCTTTAAGTAAGCGTAGTCCATTAAATGGAGGTATTAAACCATATTTTGCATAATCTTCAATTTGTGTGTTTAACTTTAAAATCTTATCAGATGCTTTATTTAAAGATGATTCAAACAATTCTGTTTGTTGCAACGAACTATCAGCAATATTATTGATAATGCTTACATAAATAGAGTTGACATCTGAATCTCCTTTTGTAGAAGCACGCATAACTTGTTGTCTTATCCAATTCTCAGTACGTGATATAGAGGTATATAAGAAGTTCAGTAAAATTTGTTCAGGGGTTAACTCAGGCTCTTCATCATTAAGAGCAAATGATTCTTTTGTTAGAAATCCTTTGCGATATTTTCGTTCATTATTCGTTTCGAGTGAGCTTATTCCTTCTGAGATCAAAGCATTTCTGTCATCAGGCAAAAAATAGATGGAAACAGTATAATTTCTAAATAGTTTCATAAAATCTTCGTACTTTTTATCATTATCTTGATAATTGATTATATTTTTTTCAGTTGTTTGAAAAAAATGCTCAACTATTTTCAAACTATTTTGTTTTACAATCACATTAAAGCTTCCAATTATTTGATTCTCAGGCCTGATCGCACCAATATAGAGTCCATCAGAAAAATATACTTCAAAGCTTTGAAATTTAACGCTAGCCACATAAGATTTGTGTCCAGCTCCTTCCTCTGTTGAAAGAAGGTGGAAAAGAACTTTTAAGATTGTTGATTTTCCTGATCCATTATTACCATACAAAATCATTACCTCTTCTAATTCTTTTTTTTCTGAGACAGACGGAAGGTCATAATCATAAAGCCCAAAAAGCCCACGGACGCAGATTGATTCAATACTCCTTTTCACGCTCTTACTCATTAACGACACTCCTTTTAAAAG
>QYQI01000141.1 GCA_007280825.1 Ignavibacteriales bacterium
CTATAGTACTCATTATATTATCAATTTGTATTTTAATTTACCTCTCGTACATTTATGCAAACATTTTAGCAATTCTTGTTGTTTCCATTCTTCTTTCAATGATAATTAATCCGGTCGTAGATTTTCTAGAAAAGGGGCGAATAAATAGAACTGTTTCTGTTTTGATAGTTTTTATAACGGTTGGTGCATTGATCTTTAGCGGAGTTTCTTTTTTAATGCCCAAGATTGTAAATCAATTAAATAATCTTGGAGGAACATTATCACAAGAAAATTTAGAACTTGTAATCGGTAAATTTGAAAAAACATTGAAGCATTCTTTTCCATTTCTCAACTCTGTAAACTTCGTACAGAAAGTCACAAGTTTTTTCCAAAATATAATTTTCAGCTGGGTTAATAATATCAACGAGATCTTTTACAGTATTGTTTCCATTATTGCAATTTTAGTTATCGTACCGTTCATGTCATTTTTCTTACTAAAAGATAATAAACGATTAATGCGCGGTATCATAAATATTATGCCTAACAAGTACTTTGAAGTTTCTTACTCAGTAGTTAGAAAAATTTCTTATCAACTCGGAAGATTTGTTCGCGGTTGGATCTTTGATGCATCAGCTGTTGGAATTTTAACCGGCTTAGGATTAACCATACTGGGGATTAACAACGCTATTTCGATCGGCTTTATTGCCGGCATAGGACATCTAATTCCATACTTCGGTCCGATAATTGGCGGCATTCCTGCAATCATTATTTCAATAATTCAATTTGGTGATTTCTCAATGATACCAAGCATTCTTTTTATGTTTGCTTGTATTTATGCAATTGATAACGGATTTATTCAGCCAAATGTATTTTCTAAAAGTACCGATATGCACCCGCTCGTAATAATTTTATTGATTCTTATTGGAAGCGAAACACTTGGAGTTTTCGGAATGCTTCTCGCAGTTCCTACTGCAACTGTTGTAAAGACTGCAGCCCGGGAAATCTATCTTGGTTATAAGAATTATCAGATCATACGCGTTTGAAATAACTACTATACCTTCTAAAAAAGTAATAACCCTGTGAATTGAATCTCAAACAAACTTTGGATAGTTTGTTACCAAAATTAGGGAAAGAAATGGAAATTCAATTTATCGGCGCTGCACAAACTGTAACCGGTTCAATGCATCACATCAAAACTAAACAAGCAAATTTTTTACTTGATTGCGGTCTTTATCAAGGCAAAAGAAAAGATGCTTTTGAAATAAACAGATCATTTAATTTCTTCAATCCGGCAGATATTAATTTTGTAATCCTCTCTCATGCTCATATTGATCATGCCGGAAATTTACCTACACTTTTTAAAAATGGATTTCATGGAAAGATCTATTCAACATTTGCAACGCGGGATCTCTCCGTTGTCATGCTTCAAGACAGCGCACACATCCAGGAAAAAGATGTTGAATTTGTAAACAAAAAAAGAAAGCGTCTAGGGAAAAAACTTTTTGAACCACTCTATGTTCCAGACGATGCTGTAAAAGCATTAGATCTTTTTGTTGGATTAAATTATCATCAAGAGTATGAAATTGTCCCAGGCATTACACTTAAATTTTACGATGCCGGTCATATTCTTGGTTCTGCTATTGTTACGCTTATAATTAAAGAAGATGAAAAAATTATTAACCTTGCATTTTCCGGTGATCTTGGAAGACCAAATCTTCCGATTCTAAAAGATCCGGAAAATATTCCAAGTGTTGATTATTTTATTTGTGAAAGCACTTATGGCGGAAAACTTCATGAGAGCGCAACAAATTCTGAAGGCGCCTTAGCAGTTGTAATTTCTAAAGCAATAACAAATAAATCTAAGATTATTATTCCGGCTTTTAGCGTTGGAAGAACTCAAGAAATTGTTTATTCATTGCATAAAATTTTTGAGAATGGTAAAGCAGAAAGAATTCCCGTTTATGTAGACAGCCCGCTCGCTGTAAATGCAACTTCCGTTTTTCGTCTTCATCCCGAATGTTTTGATTCAGAAACTGCCGAGTTCCTTCTGAAGAATGAAGATCCGTTTGGATTTAATCGGCTTACTTACATAACAAGCGTTGAAGAATCAAAAAGACTCAATGATGTTGCCGGTCCATGTATTATAATGTCTAGCTCGGGTATGTGCGAAGCCGGGCGTATCTTACATCATCTTGTTAACAACATTGAAAATCCTAATAATATTGTTTTGATGGTTGGATATTGTGCAGAAAATACGCTTGGAAGAAAACTTATTGATGGTGAAAAGAGGGTCAATATATTGGGAGATGAGTATAATGTTAATGCTGAAGTGATCGTAATGCAATCTTTCAGCGCTCATGCGGATGCCAACGAGTTAATTGATTATACATCAAAGCTTGATAAAAATATGATGAAGAATATTTTTCTTGTACACGGGGAGATTGATCAGCAAGAAATTTACAAAAATCATTTAGAGACGGTTGGATTTAAAAATATAATCATACCTGAACGAGGATATGCTGTTAAGATTTAAATTTATAAATCTCTCTTTGCTATTTATATTATTCTTAAGCTGCAGTCGGGAGAGTTTGATAGAACCCATTGATGACGGAAAACCTCCGGCAATTCCAACCGATCTGCAAATCTTTGGCGCGCACGATGGTGAAATTGGTATTGATTGGCACAAAAATTCTGAGAGCAATATTACAGGATATAAAATTTATCGCAGTATTAATAAGCCGAATAATTTCATTTTCATAACACAGATAAATGATAATTATTTTATTGATAACCATTTAGAATATGATTCAACTTATTATTATAAAATAAGTGTCGTCAATTCATTTGGTCATGAAAGTCCGATGACGGATTTTGTTTATGCAAAACCTATTAATATCTACGCACCATTATCTCCGAGTAATGTTAGAATTAATGCGCGCAATTGGTCAACGGTTTCAACAATTCTACTTTATTGGGATCCACCTTTGGACACGGATATAAAAGGATACTACATTTATAGAAGCACAACAGAATCCTTGGATGCAGATACTTTACATTATTTAGATTTTACACAGCTTACATCTTATTTCGATACTAAAAACATTATACCGCTAACAAAGTATTACTATAGAATTAAATCTGTGGATAAAGGATTCTTAAAAAGTCCTCCAACTTTCGTAATTAGCGATGTAGTATTGAATTCTCCAACACTTATATTCCCTTCGGATAATTCCATTATTAAAAAGTTAACAGAATTTCGATTCAAATCAGTTTCTCTGCCGGCTACATATAAATTGGTAATTCAATCCAATGAGGTTTATGGAACAGTTCAGGAATTTAATTTCACTTCGGAATTATTAGATCAAGAATTAAAAGTTGATGTTTCGAATGTGCAACTTGAATCTTCAAAAACTTATACTTGGCGTGTATTTACTTACACTTCAAGTGCAATAGATCCGAACAGTTTTAGTGGAAGTTTTACATTTACATATATTCCATACTAAATAGATGAATTACTTGAAAAAATTTGTCCAAATATATTTTATTTTTCTTTTGATTAACTCTGTTCTTCTTGCTCAAATAGGAAAAGACAGTTTGAGTTTTTCTAAATTGAGTTTCAACGATAAACAAATTATCAATAATTTCGATAAACAACTCAACACTTTTAATTACAGCACATTTCTTAAATATTTTCTCGTTTCGGATAAACTATTTTTCGGTATAAAAGAAAACTTCAACTCAACTGTTACTAAATCTTCTACCAAAAACATTAAAGACGAACAATTCCTTTGGGTTTTAGGACAGTACGATCTATCGGAAAAGTTTAAGCTGGGAATGATGATCAACAATAATTTTTATACTGATGATCGGGATTTAGCAATAAATAAAACATCTCTTCTAACGACAACGGTATTTACAAAATTCATTCCGATTAATAATATTGTAATAACTCCGTTTGCCGGATTTTCACAGAACAATCAAATTGGTGAAACGAATAACGGACTTATATATGGCTCGGAATTTAATATTGATAAGTACAATTTCGGGGATTTTGATTTATCATCTCTCATGAAATTTCAAAACGAAGATATTTCTCCGAGAAAGAATTACCTGCGTTTAATAAATTTTGATCTAAATAGTACATTTGAAGAAAGTTTTCACAACTCAATATCAGCAGATTATTCACAACAGAGAAAAGATTTTTACTTTACAGCAGATCCTTTAAGTGCGGCTCAATTTAATATTACGAATAACATTCAGAGCAGAATAGAATCCAATTACTCAATTCAGGACAGGATAAAATTCACACCCGCAAACTCTCCACTATCATTCGATATTCAGGGTCGCATAGCATGGCGTAGGATTGACCGGAACACGCGCTACATTTCATTTACTAATGTTGCAAACACAAATTATGATACACGCATTGAAGAATCGCGTATTGATTTTGCATCTTCAGCGGATTATTTAACAGATGATATTAATTTATCATTCCGTTTTACGTTTTCAGAAAGAGATGAAAAGCATCAGCCAATGATTATAGAAGGACTTAACAACATTATCATTGATGAACGAAATGAAATTGAACAACAAAAAAATAACACCTCACAGTTTGCAAATATTTCACTATTAAGTAAAATAAATTTATCCCGTAACGATAAAATCACTTTCAGCATTTTCCACAGAAAATTAAAGTACGATACTCCCAGTAATCTTAATTATGATGACCGGGATGAGCTGCTATCAATCGGCAGAATACTATTTGAGAAAGAATTCAATCCCTTCTTTAGAATTTTTGTTAATCTCGAAGGAAGCTTAAATAAATTAGTGTACATTTTTGCACAGCGTAGTTCTAATAACAATAATAAGAGAACTCTAAAATTTTCTTCAGGCGGTACATTTACCACCGGAAATTTTTCATCATCAAACTCCGCTGAAGTATCGGCAAATTATACTGTTTTCGATTATGAAGAACTCAATCCTAACTTTAGGAGTTACTCATTCCGCCAATTTGTTTTTAGAGATTCTTCAGATTATAAATTGAATCGTAAACTCAGATTATTTTTTTCCGGTTACTTAAAATTATCAGAGCAAGGTGATTTTAAGTGGTCAAGTTTTTCGAGTAAACCGTTACGTTATTTAAGCGAACAGTATGCAGATCCAAAAATTTATTACGAATTTCAGTCGCTTAGCATCGGATTAGGCATTCGTTACTTTTCATTAGAAACATTTAATTATAACAAAGAAATTGAAAAAATTAAAATCTCAGATTATAGAAGCATCGGACCACTTGCTGAGATTAGCTACATGGTTGGCGAAAGGATTAATCTTAAAATTTATGGCTGGTATGAGTTTATTAAGTCCGAAGATAACACGAACCGGGAGATGGCAAATATGAGCATTAAGCTTAATTATAAAATTTAGAAATATTTTTAATCCTCAAAATTTACTATTGTAAGAATGAACAAGTAATTATATTTTTCGACATAACTGATTGAATTAATTGCGGAGAAATCTTGCAGAAAATAATTTTCGAGAAAGAAATCCAGAGCGATCCTGATCTTTTGCCTGAACTTGAAGAGTTAATAATTGAATTGGCAAAAAAATATAATCTAACTGATGAAAAATTAAACAGCTTAGCACTTTCTTTTTCCGAAGCTGCCTCAAATAGTATAGTTCATGGGAATAAACTCGATGTTAACAAAAAAGTAAAAATCACTATCAAAGTTGATAACGATAAAATGACCGTTATTATAAAAGATGAAGGAAAAGGTTTTAATTTAGATTCCGTCCCTGATCCCACCAAACCGGAAAATATTTTGAAGGATAACGGAAGAGGAATACACATCATGCGTTCTTTTCTGAACGATCTCAGATATAATTTTACTCCTACCGGTACAGAGGCAATTCTAGAAATTAAATTAAAGTA
>QYQI01000002.1 GCA_007280825.1 Ignavibacteriales bacterium
AATTTATACTTTTATATTCATAGATAATGAATTGTTTCCAAAAGTAAAATAATGTGTTACCAGTTATATCGGATCATTAAGATTGCCCAGTCATGTTCACAAATTTTATCATACATGAAAGATATACGTAATTAAGAAATAGTTAATTATTCAAAAAATATATATTAAATTTGCGCTGCAAATGTTATTAGTTTACAAACGGAGAAATTGATGGCAGATTATATTGGAAGATTTAATGTTATTCCTTCTTTACCGGAAAAATTAGAACCACTACGTGAAATAGTTTATAATCTATTCTGGACTTGGAATCACGATGCTATTGAGCTGTTCAGAAGATTAGATCGGAAATTATGGGAAGATACTCATCATAATCCGGTATTATTGCTTGGTAAGATAAGTCAAGACAGACTAAATGAAATCGCAAATGATGATAGTTATATATCTCATATGAACCGTGTTTCGGTACATCTTAATGTTTATCTTGAAGAGAAAAGCTGGTACCAAAAAAATTATAAATATAACGGCGATAAATTTATTGCATATTTTTCTGCCGAATTTGGCTTAACGGAATGCTTGCAAGTATATTCAGGTGGTCTTGGCGTTCTATCAGGCGATCATTTAAAATCTGCAAGTGATCTTGGATTGCCTTTAGTAGGGATTGGCTTATGTTACAAAGAAGGATACTTCCAACAATATCTTACAAACGATGGCTGGCAGCAAGAGCGTTATGAGCTAACCGATTTTTTCAATCAACCAATCTCGTTAGTTACAAATAAAGATAATACACCATTAAAAATTGAAATGGAATTTCCCGGACGAAAAGTTGTTTTACAAATTTGGAAAATTCAAGTCGGTCGTATTCCTCTATTTCTTCTTGATACAAACGTTGCTGAAAATTCAGAAGAAGATAGAAAAATTACTCGCACATTATATGGCGGTAATATAGAAACAAGAATTCAACAAGAAATTGTTCTTGGTATAGGTGGTATGCGTGCATTACGTGCTATGAATATTAAGCCCTTAGTATGCCATATGAATGAAGGTCATTCTGCATTTCTTTCGTTAGAGCGGATCCGTCACTTAATAAAAAACCACAATCTTACTTTTGATGAAGCGAAAGACATTGGTTTTTATTCAAATGTTTTCACCACCCACACTCCAGTTCCAGCAGGAATTGATATTTTTCCAAATGATCTTGTTGAAAAATATTTCGGGCAATATTATAGAGATGAATTAAAAATTAGCGACAAAATGTTTTATAGTCTTGGTTCTATCATTAGGGAAAAACCGGTTACTAACTTTAACATGGCACACCTTGCTATGAATATGGCAGGATTTGTTAATGGTGTAAGCAAACTTCATGGAAAAGTATCTAAGAAAATGTGGATGGCAGGATTTGTTGATGTTCCATTTGATGAAATCCCTATTGACTATGTTACAAACGGTGTGCATATACATTCACATTTATCGAACGATATGCAGGAATTGTTGTACCGTTACCTAGGTGAAAAATTTATGCAGAACCCTTCCGATAAAGATGCTTGGAAACGAGTTGATGAAATACCCGATGAAGAACTCTGGCGTACTCATGAAAGAAGAAGAGAAAGATTAGTCGCTTTCGCAAGAAACAGATTGATAAAACAAATTACAGAACGCGGAGGTTCCGCTTCGGAACTTGCATTTGCAAAAGAAGTCTTAGATGTACAAGCACTAACTATTGGTTTTGCACGAAGGTTTGCAACTTATAAACGAGCTACACTAATCTTTAAGGACGTTGATCGTCTTAGCAATATACTTAGCAATCCTGATTATCCCGTTCAACTAATAATTGCGGGTAAAGCTCATCCTAAAGACGAAGAGGGGAAGAAACTTATCCAAGAGGTTATTGCAATATCTAAAGAACCTCATTTAAGAAAGAAGATTGTTTTTATTGAAAATTACGATATGAATATTGCCCGCTACATGGTTGCCGGTTGTGATGTGTGGCTGAATAATCCGCGCCGTCCTTTTGAAGCAAGCGGGACTTCCGGAATGAAAGTAATTGCAAACGGAGGATTAAATTTAAGTGTGATGGATGGTTGGTGGGACGAAGCATTTACACCTAATGTAGGCTGGAGGATAGGAAATAGAGAAGAATATGATGATTTGGATTATCAAGATGAAGTAGAATCTCGTTTGATTTATGAAACAATTGAAAAAGAACTTGTACCAATATTTTATAATCGAGGTGAAGATAAACTACCGCGTAACTGGATCTCAATAATGAAAAATTCCATGAAAACTTTGGGATCAGAATATAATTCACACCGAATGGTTGAAGAATATGCTAAGAAATTTTATTTCGAATCTTATGAAAAACGAATGAACCTTATGAAAAATAATTGGGAAAAGGGGAAAGAATTTTCTCATTGGAAAAGTATTTTGTATGAAAATTGGAACAAAGTAAAATTTTTAAGTGTTACCGAAGAAGAAAAAAACGGCGATCTGAAATTTGGACTTAAATATCCAATCCTTGCTGAAGTGGAACTTGGCGAACTTACTCCTGATGATGTAGAAGTACAGATATATTACGGTAAAGTTGATGAAGGTGTGAATGGTTCTAAATATTCAATTACTATGGCCCATGTTGGCAAGAAAACAAAATCGGCTAAGTATGCATACCGCGGACAAATTGAATGTAACGATACCGGACAATTTGGATTTACCTTAAGAATACTTCCAAAACATCCTCAGTTAATTAATCCTTTTGAATTAGGTTTAATACGCTGGGCTGAAAATTAATAAACATATAACTAAACGGAATATTCAGAAAAAAAGATGTTATTAGAAACTCTTGATTTGCGAAATAATGATCTACTGATTTACTCTCAGAATCTATTCAACTTCAATGATAGCTTTAAGATCATATTTAAAAATGAAAAGAAGAAAAGACCGAATCGTATTAGTTACTTTGATGTTTGTACTTATGTGAAAGATCCTTCACCAAAAAATTTGATCATTTATAGACTTCTTACAAATGTAAATCAACTAGACGCATATTCAACTAAGTACGGATATTTTATTAAGATCAATAACAAAGCGGAACTAATTTATTTTGACCCGATCTTTGCAATTAAAGATTTACGCCATTTACGATTTGATCTCGATCCATCAAGATTTAGGTTTAAGATACAGCAGGTAGGATTAACTTCATTAACTAAAAAAGAAGATGAACCTAACTTTGCAGAAGTTTATTGTTTTGATTTAAAAGCTGTTGAAGCTCAAAGTCAAAATGATAAAATATTTGCCGATGCAATTTTTGCTTTCGACGAAAACTATTCTGATAAAGAAATCCCAGAACCACCGGAACATGAAAAAGAAAAACCGGTTCAAGATTCTATAATTTCTTCTGATTCAAAACAAGAATTAATACCAAAAGGGAAAAATATTTCGGAAGATGTTGCTGATGTTAAAACTTCATTTAAATCTCCCATTTCCCCGGATATTAATAGAATTCAAGATTTACGCGAAGAAATTATTGTGATATTAAAACAAGCTTTAGGAATACCAGAAGGCAGCCAAGATACTCTGGCTTCATTCCGAAAGACTACCTATGTGACAAATGAAAATCCGTTTCAAAAAGAAAAGGATGAAGCTAAAAAAGCTATCGCAGAAGTCCATAATATTTTTGATTTGTTCAAAACAACTAATAAATCAGACGAACTTTCTGCACGAGAGAGAGATTCTATTATTCTTAAGTTCGATTGATCTAACAAAACAAATTAGTACTTACAATCAAGCTATTTAATTTATTGGAAATCAGTTAATGGAAAATAAATACGACGTAATTATTATTGGCAGCGGACCGGGAGGCGAGGGCGCTGCAATGACTTGTGCAAAAGAAGGGAAGAAAGTCGCTGTTTGCGAAGAGTTCTCTCTTGTTGGAGGAAACAATACTCACAAAGGTACAATTCCAAGTAAAGCATTAAGACATGCAAGCCAAATTTTATATGACAGTAATAAGTTTGAAGGAGCTACTTATCAAGAATTATTAGTACAAACCGGAACTGTTATTAGATCTCAAGTTGAATTAAGACATGGTTTTTATACTAGAAACGATGTTGATTTGATTATCGGCCGTGCAAAATTTCTTGATAAAAATACTGTTGAAGTAACTGAATCAACAGGACTAAAAAAGAAATATCAAGCGGATGCATTTGTAATTGCTACCGGTTCACGCCCGTATCACCCGTCCGATGTTGATTTTTCGCATCCGCGAATTGTTGATAGTGATAAACTTTTAAAAATAAAAGATAATCCAAAAACATTAACAATTTATGGCGCTGGAGTAATCGGCTGCGAGTATGCTTCTATCTTCAGAGGATTAAGTGTAAAAGTTAATTTGATAAACACACGCAACCAGTTACTAGCTTTTTTGGATGATGAAATTATTGATGCATTAGCTTATCATCTCAGAGAAAATGGAGTATTGTTAAGACATGGTGAGGAATATGAAAAAGTTGTTGCAGATGAAAATGGTGTAACAATTTTTCTAAAGTCGAACAAAGAAATCAGAAGTGATTATTTATTGTGGGCTCAGGGTAGAACCGGCAATACTCAAAACATTGGTCTTGAAGAATTAGGTATAAAACCTAATGAAAGAGGTTCAATACCGGTTAATGAATTTTATCAATCATCAGTTCCTAATATTTATGCTGTAGGTGATGTAATCGGTTATCCAAGTCTTGCCAGTGCTGCTTATGATCAAGGGAGATTTGCCGGAAGACATTTAATTCTAGGCGAGGGCACAACTCTAAAAATCGAAGATATACCAACCGGAATTTATACCATTCCAGAAATTAGTTCTGTTGGATTAAACGAACGGGAATTAACTGAGAAAAAAATTCCTTATGAAGTTGGGCATTCATTTTTCCGACATTTAGCAAGAGCACAGATAACCGGAAGAACAGTCGGTATGTTAAAAATTCTTTTTCACAGAGAGAACTTAAAAATTCTTGGTATCCATTGTTTTGGATATGAAGCGTCGGAAATTATTCATATCGGGCAAGCAATAATGTCTCAAGAAGGTGATGGAAATAGTCTGATGTATTTTATCAACAGCACGTTTAATTATCCCACAATGGCAGAAGCTTACCGCGTTGCTGCATTAAATGGATTGAATAGAGTTGAGTTGGGTAAAAAGTCTCGCAATTAGTTTTGTATTAAATCTATTTCCCAGATGTAAAGTCCTTCCATTTTTTTTATTTGTGCATTTTTATTATTGACATAGTCTTATTCAATTCTTTTAGTTCAATAGTCTTTGGATCAATTGATGCTAATGTTTTGATTACAGTCTTTAATTATTCCATATTATTTTCAGCTTTCATAATTATTTCTTCGTCAACACCTTCATCTTTCATATCCATTATTAATAACTGTATGGAAGAAGATGAGTTGTGCAGAATGTCTTGCACTGTACGCATGATTGCATTAAATACTTCTATCCTTTCATTAATAACTTTTCTATTCATACTCATATAGAACAGCAATAATCCGAATAATAATAAAATAGTTGTAGGAATTATCCAATAGTATTTCTTGCTCTCTAAATACTTAATGAAATCAAGAAGAGGGTAGATGCCAAGAACATAATTTACAAATAGTGTCAGCAAAACAACTATTACGAATAGAATGATGATTGTGGAATTATGTTTAAGAAGCTTCATTGAACTCCCGAACTAATATTACAGTTTTTGTAAAACAATATTATAAATTATCATTTCTGTAAACAAATACACTTAAAAATTAATTAGTCCTGGCATTTATCAATTTAAGGTGAAAGTTAACCCCAAACCTTATCGGTAAGCCGTTTGCATTACAGTGTCCGGTTAATTTGCCGGTTAGAGAATATACGTCAGAATATTTATTTATCACATATAACCGTTAGACTCTGTCTCGCCGATTGTTTATAGCAGTTATTGTTACTTCAACAAAATAAGTTTCTTCGTTTCAATAAACGAACCGGATTGTAAACGGTAAAAATAAATACCGCTTGACATATTTCCTCCATTCCATTGCCTTGAATGATTACCAGCCGGTAATTCTTCATTTGCCAATGTTGCAACTTCTCTTCCCAACGCATCAAATACTTTAAGTGATACAAACGATTTAGACGGAAGACTAAAAGAAATTGTCGTTACCGGATTAAACGGGTTCGGATAGTTCTGCATTAATATAAAATTCTCCGGGATTGTCTCACCTATAGTTTTTACATCAGTTGCAGTGACCGTGATAGTCCCCTTCATCCCAAGTGATGCATGAGGGACACAAACGTAATAGTAAGTGCGTGCTTGATTAAAAACAACTATTCCACCGCCATTGGGAAGATCAAATCCTCCATTGGAAGTTGTTCCATTTGCATTCCATGTTGCTTGGCTAACCTCGCGTACAGTATGACTCGATCCCAGACCAAAATTGACTGCGTCGCCAATGTTAATAGTAAGACTGCTAGGGGTGAATGAAAAGCCCGAATCGGTGATGGTATATGTTGTAGAAAAACTAATACTTGTGGTTGCAAGTGTTATTAGAAAGAAAATAATTGTTTTTTTCATATTATTTCTCCTGTTTATAAACTAATAACACTTTTATAAGAAATTTAGTTCTATAATTTATCTGTCTTTGAAGGAAGTTAAACCCCAAACCTTATCCTACTAACCGCATCGAACCTGCCTACCGGCAGGCAGGTCCCGTCTCTACGATAAGATTATTTTTCTTTCACAACAAATCTATTATACAAGTACATAAAGAAGGCCGCAAGGAGACCGATAGAGATCATTGAATACCAAACATATTCCGGATGACCGGAAGCTTTTGAATTTTGATATAACCATCCGCCGAACGGATCACCAACAAATCTGGCAATTGCTATTGGTAAGAATGCATAACCCTGATACAATCCTTGCTGACCTTCGGGAGCTATCTTAGAAATATATTCATAATATCTTGGTGCTTGAACCGCTTCACCGATACCAAATGCAACTATGCCGGCGGCAATTGTAATAATGCTAGGATGAATTCCAATAATTACCCAAATCAAACTTGAAACAGCAAAACCTCTTAGAATAGCATTCGGTGTTGAAATATTTTTTGTCAATCTATTAATAGGTATTTGAAAAAGAATTATTGCGCCTGCACCGGCCCATGACTGAAGAAGTTCGTAAGGGTAACTTTTATTTATAAAATCAGTTACATAATAAGGAACGATTATAAATTCTTGCCAGAAAATTATCCAGTAAAGTGAGTAGATTAAAAGAAAGATCATAAATTTGAAATTAGCAAGTACAACAAACAAGTTGGTAATTTTTTTACCAAGCGATTCAACTACTTCTGTCCCTTTCCCTTTAACTTCTTTATACAGCAATAAATTTACAAACAGCATAGCGATACAACTGGCAGATGAAACCAAATAAACAAATTCATTTCCAAAACTATCCCGTACTAGGTAAGCTATTGTCGGTCCAACCATTGCACCGATATTAACTAACCAATAGTAAATTGCGTATCCAAGCGATTTATTTTCTTCAGTAGATGTTAAAGCAACTGTTCCGAGGACGGAAGGTTTAATAAATGATCCACCGAATGCTGTAAAAACTAGGAAGCTCATTAGCAGCCAGTAATTTGGAGCTGTTCCATAAATACCGGAGAATACAGACATTCCCATCGAGCCGATCAAAAAATATCCAATTGCAAGAATTGAAAACGCTATACTGAATGCGCGTCGGAATCCCCATTTGTCTGCAAGTGTACCGGCAAGAATGGGTAATAAATAAATCAATCCTCCAAACATACCGGAAAGTTGTCCGGCTTCGGATTCAGAAAAACCTAAATTGTTTCTTAAGTAAACCATGAAAACAATTTGCTGACCGTAGTAAGCTAACCGTTCGAACAACTCCATTCCGTTTGCAACCCAGAATGAACGGTGAAAACCGGTTTTTACTTTTTGAATTTCTGCAGTAAGACTCACAATGACTCCTGTGCGATTTGAAGTTGGGCAAATTTAATCTAATTCCATATAGTTATTCAAACACTATTTGCTAAATTTGTCAATAAAATTATTACACTTAGTTATGAAAAAGTTTGCTTTAACAGGAACAGCCGGTTATATAGCCCCGCGTCACTTGAAAGCAATTAAAGAAACCGGGAATCTTCTTGTTGCATCGTTCGACCCGCATGATTCTGTCGGAGTGTTGGATCAGTTC
>QYQI01000076.1 GCA_007280825.1 Ignavibacteriales bacterium
AAAAACTATATTGAGCTAGATTTTTTACCCCGGTAGCTCAGTGGATAGAGCAAGAGTTTCCTAAACTCTGGGTCGGAGGTTCGATTCCTCTCCGGGGTACAAAAATTAGTCATTTATTTTGAAAAGGAGCTATCATGAGAAGAATACTGGAAATTATTGTCTCCGCGTTAGTAGATGTTGTTTGTTTCTTGCAAGGAAGTATCATTGTTGCCTATGCCCTTCTTCACTTTAGCTATAAGATTGAAGTTGTTAGAGGTGAAGGAATAAATCCTGTAGAGACGCAAAATGTTCCTATTGCGATTGGCGGATACTACTTTTATTCTGATCAGTACATAAAAGTTGCTTTGATTGGATTAGCTCTTATTATTATAGGCTTCTTAATGCGAAGCTGGAGAAAAAGTTACAATAACTAATTTTTTTAATCTCAATTATAAATTTTGTGTTTTACATAATTGAAAGAAATTTTTTTCCCAATTGATTAAAGGAATGGTTTAATGAACAAAAAAAGTATCTCAATAATATTATGCTATGTATTCATAATATTAATAGTTGATTCAATTTCCTCTTCAGGCCAATCTACATTTAAGGATTTTGGCTTTAAGGGAGGGTTACAGTTTAATGGCGTTTTACCTACAACAGAATTCGAAAGTGATAATGGTTTAGCACTTTCATCCTATCTTTTCAAAGGTTTTTTTAGATTTGAATTGAATAAGGATTGGCAGCTCGAAGCTAATGCCGGATTCGGTAAATTAAAAGGCGATGATTACAACAAATCAACTTATGAAACATCCATTATTCCTATCGAAGCAAGATTACTTTACACACCATTCGAATTAGAAAACTGGAATCCATATTTTTATGCAGGTTTAGGTTTAGTTAATTACAGTGTAACAAAAAAACCCGTTTCTGTTTCCCCATTAGCTGTTGAAGCAGATGGCTGGACTTTAGGGATACCTGTTGGAATTGGAACCGAAATAAAATTATCAGATGAAGTTGCTTTAGATCTAAGTGTTGGCTACAACTGGTCTACAACAGATAATTATAATTATTACAGCATCAAAGGAACAAATGATGGTTTTATAAACTTAGGAATCGGAATATCGCTATCTAATGAAAGCCTTAATACAGATAAGGATAAAGATGGTTTAACTAAGAAAGAAGAATTAGCACTTGGTACAGATCCAAATAATCCTGATACCGATGGTGATGGTCTTACCGACGGCGATGAAGTTATGAAATATAAAACCGATCCGTTGAAAGCTGATACTGATGGCGACGGATTATCTGACGGCGATGAAATACTAAAGTATAAAACCAATCCTCTTAAAGCAGATTCCGATAACGATGGTCTGAATGATGGCGATGAAATAATGAAATACAAAACTGATCCTTTGAATCCCGACAGTGATGGTGATGGTTTAAAAGATGGTGAAGAAGTTACTATGTTCAAGACCAATCCTTTGAATGCAGATACTGATGGTGACGGATTAAAAGATGGTGAAGAAGTTATGAAATACAAAACCGATCCGTTGAAAGCAGATACAGACGGCGGTACTGTTAATGATGGTGTAGAAGTTAAACGCGGAACCAATCCGTTAGATCCTAAAGATGATATTCCTATTACTGTTGTTGAAAAAGAAATGACATTTGATAATGTTCACTTTGGATTCGACAAACACAATTTGACAAAATCTGAAAAGAGAATTCTTGATAACACTTACGATGTTATTAGCAAACTTACCGATGCAAAAGTTACTCTTGGCGGTCATGCAGATGCAATCGGTTCAGTTAAGTACAACCAAAAACTATCCGAAAAGAGAGCTAACATTGTAAAAGAATATCTTGTTAAAAAAGGTGTTAATGAAGCTCAAATTACTGCAGAAGGATTTGGAAAATTAAAACCGGTTGCGCTAAATAAAACTACAAAAGATAGAGCTAAGAATAGAAGAGTAGAGATCACAGCAAAGTATATGGAAAAGAAATAACACAGATTATTAAAAAGTAAAAAGCCCCGTTTTCTTGAGTATAGTTGAGAAGCGGGGTTTTTTTTGAACTGAAATTATTTTTTAACCGCTATCCAATTACCTTTTGCATAACTCGCATCCCATTTACCAGAACCATTTTCATAAGTAAGAGTCCCTTCTACGATACCCATCTTTTGACCCATAACAATTAAGTCAGCTTGTAAAACTCCTTCTTTTGTTACATTACCATTAAAAGTAACTCCATAAACATTCCCTTGGAAGTAAACATCTTTAGAGAAAGAAAAATCATTGTTTGCGGAAATATCAAATTCAAAAACTTCTTGAAGATCACCGCTAAGTTTTAGTTCCCATTTCCCTTCAAATGATTCTTTCTGAAATAAACTGCATGATGATAATAAAGCTATGCAGATTAAGTTGATAAAAATAATTTTTACTTTCACATTAACCTCTATTTTATTATTTCAGGATCCAGTCCATGCTCTTCAAATAAATTTTTATACTGCTTTAATACAACCTGCTTAAATTCTTCAATAATAGAAATGAATTGAACAAGCGACACATCACCGCCAAATTTGAAATAATACTCTATCAATTGTTCAAGATAAATGTTTGTAAGTTTTGAGATGGTTGCAAAAGAATCTGTGGTAACATGATCAAGTTTATAAAGATTATCTAATTCTTCGGGCCGAATCAAATCTTCTTCATCAAGAATGGAAAAATCTTCTATTGTATTTTCAATAGCACTTCTTTGAGACCAAACACGTGCTAATTGTAATAAAACAGAAATTATTTCTCTTAATTTTTGCTCACGCGATAATTTTAGATCGTCTAATGTTTTATCGTTTAGCGAATCCTTAATAGACATAATTTGATATTTATCTAATATGTTTGATAATTTTTCAGACGGTTCAGAACCTAAAACAATTTTTCTGAACTTTTGCTGAATGTTTTCGGTAAAAGCTATTTGAGTATCACTAGCTATATTATTATTAGTCAGTAACTCAATAATTTCATCTTTGCGTTCTGGATACTTACGTAGTAAAAATTCTTCCGTGTATTCGAAGTCCTCCGAAGGGTTTGCAGGATCATCCATTAAACTTACAAGATATGACTTAAGCTTTAGAAGAATAATAAAAAGATCGAATTGATCAGAACCCATTAAAACCTCACCTTAAGATAATTCTTATATCAAAAATATAATATTTTTCTTTTATAATAGAATTAGTAAAGCAACCGAGAAGTCAATTATTAATCGTGCTACCTCAACTAGTGTTGCAGCAAAAGGTGATGAAGAAACGGCCAGAATAGTTTAATTAATATTCCGAAGAGAAGTTTGATTTCGAAAAAAATAAATGACCGATGGAATCAAATATTATAACGAACTTGTTTTGATAATTACTCTTAATTTAAAATTTTGCTTTCACTCTATTTTCATTAAAGAAAACGTCTCTTCGATTGTATGAGCCTTAAAACCGATCTCAGTTTCTGCTTTTATAGTAATTAATCCGGACTTTAATGGTCTGGCAGCCGGTTGATTTAATTCTTTTGTCGGAATTGGAATTATCAATTTCTCATCAAGACCAAAATATTTTGCAATTCTTAAAGTAAAATCATAACGGGAGATCATCTCGCGTCCGCCAATATTAAAAATTCCTTCTTTCTTGAATTCAATGATTTTATTCACTGCATTAACCAGATCATCAATGTAAGTTGGATTACCAATTTGATCAGTTACGATGCGAATTTTCTCTCCTTTTTGTAATGAGTTAACTACCCATTTTACAAAATCCGGACGTCCATATTTACTTGGTCCATATAAAATATTTGTTCGAACGATTGTATATCTGGTTCCGCTAACGCGAATAGAATTTTCGGAAGCGAGCTTTGTTCTGCCGTAATAACCAATCGGATTGGGTTTATCTTCTTCGGTGTACGGTCCGTTTTTGCCGTCAAATATATAATCGGTTGAAAAATGAATTAGATGTGCATCAACTGTCCAAGAATAAAATGAAATGTTTTCAACACCGCCAACATTTATTTTCCATGCAGTTTCTTTTTCGGTTTCGGATTTATCAACATTAGTAAAAGCTGCCGTGTTAATAATTATATCCGGAAAGAAATCCAAAATTATTTGTCTTACTTGATTTTTTTGCGAGATATCTAATTGTTTGTATTGGAGTTCAGGGATGAAAGAATTCTCTTCTACAGAGACACACATTAATTCAACTTGAGTAGAATTATTAAAAAATTCAGTGAGACGCTGGCCAAGCATTCCATTTGAACCGATAATTAAAATTCTTTTTTTTATTAGATCACTATCAATCATTTAATTCTATTTCCGGGTGACTTGTTAAATTATTTCTCGATGCTGCTATACCACCGGCTTTGTTAGCTCTGATCAATGAACTATAAATATCATTTGTTGAAATATATGTATAAAAGAAGACCGCCCCAAAGATATCTCCGCAGCCGATTTTATTTACTGAAATAACTTTTATTGCATTAATAAATAAATTTTTTATTCCTCCATTAAACCGATAATAAACTTGAGCACCGCGTTCACCTTTGGTTATGATCAAAATATTTGGTCCGGATGATAAAATTTTTTCTGCGCTGTTAATTTCATTTTGATATTGAACTATAGTTTTAAGTTCGCTTTCATTGCATTGTAAAATATTAATATAAGCAAGCCATTCATTAACACTCGGAATTGGTCTAAACTCTCTTTTCATTTTTTCGTCCACACCACGCGAGAGTGTATGTACATCAAAATAAATTATACCATTGAAATTTTTACGTATTGATTTTATTTGCTCTAATGAAATATCGCAGCCTGTAATCATATTAATTAAAATTCCATCAAAAATATTCCAGTCCGAGACACTTTTAATTGAAAGATTATCCGCCATATTTTTATAAACTTCTTCCCGTTCAGATTGACGAGAAATTTTTAAATATACTTCCGGCATATCTATCAATTCGCTAGTCCGGTCTAATTCTACTTTTGAATAAAGATCTTTGAATAGATGGAACGATTTTCTATTCCATCCGGTAAGAAGATAAATTTGATCAGTCGATTTTTTTATAGAATTAATTCCGATGGTTGAATAAAATATTCCTCCGGGTTTAGATATTTTTTCTTTCGTACCATCAAAATGATCTATAATCGAGTGCCCAATTAGTATAATTT
>QYQI01000065.1 GCA_007280825.1 Ignavibacteriales bacterium
CTACTAAATAAGTCTTAGCATCTCTAAAACTGGAAATAATATTTTGCATCGAACCGCGCAATAATTCTTTTTGATAATCTGATTTTAATTTCATCTCAGGATCGCTGATATCATTGTTCAATAAAATTGCATATTCTTTCGTGTAATCTTTAAGAGAATCAGCTTTGATGACTAAATCATGACCCGGAACGACAGTGCAAGAAAGCGGATGATGAATACTCAAAAAGTTGTTAAAGTTTTTTTCGCTCAGATCGAATACATCATTGATCACAAATGAAAGTTCATTTCTCTTTCTGATAATTTCTTTATCAGGAATTAGTGTTGCTTTCAATTTCAGAACTTCATTAGTATAAATACGAATCTCAGTTGTTCCGTATATCTTTTTTTCTTCTGATACGAATCCGGTAATGTCTCTTTCAATAACTTTATTAATGTCTTTTATGATTAGTGGAACAGGCATATCTGCCGGAATTTTTACTACGTACTCAGTTTTTACAGAATCATAATCTGTGGACTTATATTTTTTTCTTGTTATCCACTTAGTTTCAATTCCATATTCATCAAGAGCTTTAAAGAAAACGGTTTCGATTTGAAAAACTGAAAGCTCATGAATTGCAATTACTTTTTTGGGTTTTTTGAGCGACTCAATTGTAATGTTTACAATAAGTAGAATTACCGCTGTGGCTACAAGATATTTAATAAATTTTTGTTTTTGGTTTGTCAAATTATTGATCGCAGCACAGATTCAAAATCTGTGCGTTACTTTTTAGGCGCAGAATATGATTCTGCGCTACGAGTTTTTAAAATTGGGTTTACGTTTTTCCAGAAAAGCTGTTGTTCCTTCCTTAAAATCTTCCGAGCCGCAGCCTTCCGCAAATAATTTTGCCTCATAATTAAGACCGTCAGATTCCGAAAGTTCATCACAACTAACAATTGCAAGCAATGCTTTTCTAACAGCAATTTGTCCTTTTGAAGAAATTTTTTCTGCAAACTCAGTTGCTTTACTCATTAATTCTTCTGAACTGAATATTTTGTTAACTATACCAATTCTCAAAGCTTCATTTGCATCAATTAAATCTCCGGTTAAAATTAATTCTGCTGCACGACCAGAATTAATCAATCGGGTTAATCTTTGTGTTCCGCCATAACCCGGAATTATACCAAGGTTGACTTCCGGCTGTCCGAATTTTGCTTTCTCGTTTGCAAATCTTATATGACATGATAATGCGAGTTCACATCCACCGCCAAGTGCAAATCCGTTCACAGCGGCAATAACAGGTTTACCAAGATTTTCGATCAAGTTGAAAACCGCTTGTCCGTTCTCTGAAAATTTCTTTCCGGTTGATTCGTCCAATTTATTTAATTCGGAAATGTCTGCGCCGGCAACAAAAGCTTTTTCTCCGGCGCCGGTTATAATTACAACATTTATACCTTCATCATTTTTAATTGCAGTAAAACATTCTTTCAATTCGGTAACAGTGGCATCGTTAAGTGCGTTTAACTTATCAGTGCGATTAATTGTAACAAACCCGATCTTATTTTTTACTTCAAATAAAATATTATTGAAACTCATAAATTCCTCATTGCATTTTTACAAAAATTGGAATGTTAGCTCTTAGATTAAAAGACAGATATTGATTTTTAGGTAAGTAATTATAATAAGTAACTACATCCAGAATGAACATAGAAAAACCTGCGCCGATATGAAAACCGAATTTATTTATATCTTCAACAAAATTTTGTTTACCGCTGTCAATCTTGAACTGATGCCAATTTTCGAAGAGAGCATACTCGGCACCGATATCAATAATAGGCATAAGTAAAACAACATTTTCCAAAATTGGTTTGAAATAATATCTTACTCCCGGAGCTATCATAAAAACATTACTTGAGAACGATGCATAGTCGCTTCGTTTATAAAAATCTTGTCTTCCCGGATAATGTTGGTAACCGATCATTGTGTAAAGAAATACAGGTAGGAACTCGTTATCACTGTAAGAGAAAATAACTTCGGCGCCAATTCCAATATTCTGCGCATCTGCAAATACTCCAATTGGAAATCTTGGACCTACAGCTATTCCCATAAATAAACCTTTGGCTGCACCGAATTTGAATTGACCAAAAGTGACAGAACTAAAAAGTATTAGAAAAAATAAAAGTTTTTTCATTTCATTTTTATTTATGGATTACTTTCCAAAAAGTTGAGTCCCAATTCCGTATTTAAAAACTAATTCACCGCCGTGTATTCCTGTTATATATATTAGATAGCAACCCGCTAATCCAAGAGGAATAAAAATGTATTTCCAATTGGACTCAAATTTCTTTTTGAGAATTAAATACGTTCTTAAAATTAAAACTGCAAAAAAATACCAGAGTGTAATAGCTGCATTTTGTTGGTGCCGTTCAATTAATTCCTTCATCAAATTTGTTTTTTCTTTGTTGAGAAATTTTGCTGCTTCATGTGCTTGATTCCCAGTCAACACTGCAATTACTGCCGTTACAATCCCGGCAATTAAAATTATATATGCTGATTTACTTAAGTAATTTTTCTTAAGCAAAATACCAAACACTTCAAGAAAAAAATATAATATAAATAATGCCACTGGAAAGTGAACGATGCGCGGATGAAGTTCAGCTAAAAATTCCATTCGTAGTTTTTCTTTTATCTGTTACTATAATCAACTCAATTCAAATATATGATAATGAACCCAATATTCAAAAGTTCACTTTTATATTCGGCTAGTTAATTATTCTCTAACCGCATAAAACACTTCCCCCATTTACATTAAGAATTTCTCCGTTAATGTGGGAAGCTAAATCAGATGCAAGAAATAATGTTGGTCCCGCAATATCTCCGGCGGTTGCAATTCTTCCAACGGGAATTCCTTTCCTAATACTTTCTTTATATTTTTTATCAGCAAAAACATCATCGTTCATTTCTGTATCAACCCAACCTGGGGCTACAGAATTTACAGTTATATTATTAGAAGCCAATTCAACAGCAAGAGATTTTGTGAATGAAATCATTCCGCCCTTTGAAGCAGCATAATGAGAATGAAATGCTTCCCCCCTTTGCCCCGCAGTTGATGTAATTAAAATTATTCTTCCAAATTTATTTTTTTTCATGTAAGGAGTTACAGCTTTGCAGAATAAAAATGTTGAAGTGAGATTTATTCGTATGAGTTCGTTCCAATGATCGAGCGTCATTTTTTCAAGCGTTCCGTCATTCCATATTCCGGCATTATGAACAAGTACATCTATCTTTCCAAAATCCTTAGCAACTTTTTTTACCATTTCAAAAATTTCTTTCTCGAATTCCATATTAACACAATAAGCTTTAACATTTTTACCAAGTTCTTTTTCTAACTTTTTTGCTTGTGATTTTGAATTCTTAAAAGTAAAAGCAACTTTGCTGTTCGCTTTCAAAAATAATTTTACACATGCTTCCCCTATTCCTCTGGAACCGCCGGTTATAATTGAAACTTTGTTCGATAGATCTATCATTTCAATACCTCACCTTAAATAAGAATAATCCTTTAGCTGGTACAGATTCATCCGCTTCTTCTCTATTTTTTTCTTTGAGAACTTTTAATAAATAATCTTCACCAAGTTTTCTTTCAGCAGCAAATATAAGTGTTCCAATAATTGTTCTTGCCATTCCATGCATAAACCGATTTGCCGAGATATAAAAAGTTGAGATAGTTTTTCCTTTGTGCCAAATAATATCTTTAACCTCACAAGTTTTGTCTTCAATCTCAATATTCTTTCTTGAGAAAGATGTAAAATCATGTGGACCTAATAATGCTTTTGAAATTTTGTTGAAGTATTTGAAATCAAGTTTCGAAATGGAAGGAAAATAATAAGAGTAATTATTATAGAATGGAGATTTGTGATCGCAAAAAAGATAAATGTAACTCCGGTTCTTGGCATCAAACCGGGAATGAAAAGATTCATCCACTTTTTCCATTTTCAAAACTGAAATGTCATTCGGCAAAATAGAATTAAGCGAATAACGGAATCTATAAAGATCTAATTCGCTTTCAATTCTGAAATTAGCTACTTGTCCAAAAGCGTGTACACCGGTATCTGTTCTGCCGGATCCGATTAGATTAATTTTTTCTTTCAGAATAACTTCGACGGCATCAACAATTTTTTGTTGTACAGAGATAGCATTGCTTTGGATTTGCCATCCCGAATAATTTGTTCCGTCGTATTGGATTAATAATTTGTAATTATTCAATTTGAATTAATTCTTGTTCAATCCAAAATTATGAAAATTCTTCGATGGTTGTTAGTATAAAGGTGAGAATTGTCAGTGGTCATTAATCTGATTAACGACCACTAACTATATCATTAAAATGATTTTACAAAATTAAAAGTTATCGAAGTCGGTAGAGTTGGATGATTATTTACTCCTACTGAAACATTCCAGCTAACTTCTTGGGAGAGATTTTTATTGTAAGCAGAAACCAATCTAATAGCATTAACTGCACTGATCAAACGGTTTAGTATCAAAGCGCCAACGACAAATCTAACATTAGTATAAGCGGATTCGCTTGAAGACCATAAATCATGGTACTCTTTGCGTTGATCATTATCGTTCCATTTCCAATAGTATGATGCAACGTTATAAGTTTTATCAAAATTGCGATTTAATTCCATAGCAGGATTATAATCACCTATACTTTGGTAGATTCCAATATTGGCAAAATATTCTGCTTCTTTACCGCTGAGATTAACTCCACCTTTTGATTCGGCAAATGATTTGTAATCATTCTCTTTCCATTTACCATAGATTTCAAAACCGGCAAACGCTCCCCACAAAACTCCGTCAGTAATTGTAAAATATTTTCCGCTATCATAATTCCCGGCATATAGTTCGCCCATTCCTGGCAATAACATAGAATAAAGTATTGCGAGTGTCGGACTTTTCTTCTGAGTGACAGATACTGGATACTGGATGATGGATGATGGATGATTGATGTTACTAGCTGAAAGCTGATTGCTGATTGGTGATAGCTGTTTTAATTCGATGAGACTTTTGGTTTGTTCGCTCTGCGCAAATGATATTGATGAAACAAGCACAACAAGAGAGATAATGTTTTTCATTTTCAGCCTGCCTGAATGTTTATTGATTCATTAATTGAAATATTCTCTGTTGTACAAATATTTTCATCAACCTCCTTGATTTTTACCTTCACAAATTTATTAATTAATTCA
>QYQI01000163.1 GCA_007280825.1 Ignavibacteriales bacterium
ACAATATTGTTATCAACTTGTTGTGCAGTTAAAGTTGAGCCTGCAGTTTGTGTGTGGAAGCGAAGCATTTGTGATTTAATTTTTTTAGCTCCAAATCTTTCCTTCATTATCTTCGCCCACAAACGGCGCGCTGCACGATACTTTGCAACTTCTTCGAGCAGATCATTATGTGCATTAAAAAAGAAAGAAAGTTGTCCGGCAAATTCATCTACATCTAATCCGGCTTTTATTGCAGCTTCAACATAAGCGATTCCGTCTGCGAGAGTAAATCCAACTTCTTGAGCAGCAGTAGAACCTGCTTCGCGAATATGATAACCGGAAATTGAAATTGTATTCCACTTAGGAATTTCTTTTGAGCAGAATTCAAAAATATTTGTAATAAGCCGCATCGAATGTTTGGGTGGATAAATGTAAGTACCGCGAGCGAAATATTCTTTTAAGATATCATTCTGAATAGTACCGCTGATTTTATTTCTCCTCACTCCTTGTTTTTCTGCAACAGCTATATACATTGCAAGAAGAACAGAAGCCGGTGCATTGATTGTCATTGAGGTTGAAACTTTATCAAGCGGAATTTGATCAAATAAAATTTCCATATCGGCAAGTGTGTCAATTGCAACACCGACTTTTCCAACTTCGCCGAGCGCCATCTGATCATCACTATCATAACCAATTTGTGTAGGAAGATCGAATGCAACAGATAAACCGCTCTGTCCTTGAGATAGTAAATAACGATATCTCTCGTTTGATTCCTTTGCTGTTCCGAATCCTGCATATTGTCTCATCGTCCAGAATCTTCCGCGGTACATTGATGGTTGTACACCGCGAGTGAAAGGGTACTGTCCGGGAAATCCTAATTTCTCATTATAATTTTCTAATTCATTTTCACTAGGAACATAAAGCTGCTTAACCGGTGTAAATGATTGTGTAGTAAATTCTTTCTGTTGCTCTGGTGTTTGGGAGATTGTTTTTTGGTAAATGGTTTCTTCCCAATTCTTGAAAGCAGTTTGTAATTTCTTTCTTAATTCATCGGGTTCATTCATTGTGATGCCTTCTAAAATTTCTTTTCCGTATCAAAATATAAGATTAATTAAGAAAATATAGTCAACGCAGACTTGACAAACTTTGATCAATAATCTATTTTTACGCACCAATTTTGAACAAAAAAATATTCCGCGGTAGCTCAATGGTAGAGCATGCGGCTGTTAACCGCAGGGTTGCAAGTTCGAGCCTTGCCCGCGGAGCTACTAAATCCCGATGATGAATCGGGATTTTTTATTTTAAAAAGATTTTTCTTTTAACTTTTGCAATTAAAAAAATACTTAAAAAATTCCCATCAATTTTCCAGTTGGAGTTATGCTCTTGATTTGAAGAAACTAAAACAAAAGTACAGATTAGTCAGAATAATATCTTTGATGGCGGACGAGATTTTGAATATCTACAATATTCACATATCTAACAACCAATTATTTTCCTTACATCTTGACTTGAATTTTAGTAGATTAATTTAAGATCTTAATAGTTATTAGATATTACTATTCAATACCTCTACAAATAGCTTATGTTAGACATTATGAGGTTTATATGTCTCTCAAAAAAGTGTTAATACTTCCTTTTGAATTTCAATTTTTTAATTATAAGCGCATCATAAGAATCTTGATAATTACTTTGCTCTTAATGAATGTGAATACATTTTCACAACAATTTTTGATTGCTGTCGAAGATGATGCAGCACCATGGTCGCAGAAAGATGGCACAGGTTACGCTAATGATGTAGTGACTGCTGCGTTTAAAGCTGTTGGTTCGGATATTAAACTGCTTGTAGTTCCATATGCACGTGGAAAGGAAATGGTTATTAGTGGAAAAATAGTTGCATGTTTCAGTATGTCGTGGGTTCCGGAGTTAGAAGGGGAAGTTGTATTTCCCAAAATTCCGCTCTTTACTTGTTATGTCGATTATTTTGCTAGAAAAGAAGATTCATTGAATATAAAAAAAGAAGAAGATTTAAAAAAAGGAACTGTTGTTGGAATAGTAATTGATTATGAATATCCGCACTCGGCATATAAGTTAAGAGATAAAGGGATTTTAATTTTTGACGAGTCCGAATCAGAAGAACTTAATTTGAAAAAACTGGCTTTAGGTCGTATTAATTTTGCTCTAATCACTCATAACGAGACAAAACCTTCTGAGTTGCTAATTGCAAGAGCAGGGGCAAAAGATAAAGTCATTAATGCTTTTCGTTGCGGTTCTCTAAGTTCCTATATAGGCTTTAGCACAAAGCATCAGCAAGGTACAAAAGCGTTGGAAGAATTTAATAGAGGAATGCAAATCATTTCGAGTAATGGATCACTAAGAAAGATAGGAAAGAAGTGGAAGGAAATTGCATTATCAGAAATAGACAAATTAACTGAGGAAATAAAAAAATAAAATGAAATCCGTTTCCACTCAAATACTTGCTTCAATATTAATAACTATGATTATTGTTTTTGGTGGATGGGGTATTATAGAAATCAAAAACACAACAGAATATGAAAAAGAAAGATTAGAAAAAAATCAAATGCGTATTGCAGAACGACTTGCTTTTAATCTAGCATATTCTCTCTGGAATCTTAATTTGTCAGAGGTAGAAAAGAATATACAAGATGAAGCAGTAGACGAAAATATCCGTTCAATTCAAGTCTTCGATGAAAACGGTGAACTCTATGCAGGTATTATTCGTGAAAATGTAAATGGTAATATTATAAAATTTGACAGGAACAACATTCAGCACAAACAATTGTACTCTTTAAAACCACAATCATTTATTCGCCAAATTTTATACAAAGAAAAACCAATTGGAAAAGTTGTTATTTATACTAACGAAGAACCTTTTCAGTTATTTATTAAGCAACTGAGATTTAACTTTTTTCAAAAATTAATAATACTCATTTTTGTTATAGCAGTCGTGCTATTCATTATTTTACGTAAAGTAGTAATCAAACCGCTTTCATTATTAAAAGATTGGGTTTCTTCTATTGAACCTAACAAGATATTGCCACCACCTAAGTTATTTCATAGTGTAGAAATTGACACCTTATTATTTTCCTTTTCTAAGATGACTGATCGCTTGGGATTCAATCTTAAAGAAATTTTTGATAAAAATCTTGCGCTCATAGAAAGAGAAAAAGAATTGAATGACAGTAACAAAGAGTTAATTTCCGCCAAGGAGGAATTACAGAAATCTGAAGAAAAATACCGCATACTTATAGACAATGCAAATGAAGCAATAATCGTTGTGCAGGAAGGAATGATCAAGTTTGTTAATTTCAAAGCATCGAAGGTAACAGGCTATTCAGAGCGAGAATTAATTTCAAAACCATTAATCGATTTTTTACATGCCGATGATTGTGAAATGGTGACAGAAAATCATAAGAAGCGAATAAAAGACGAATTGGTACCAGCAAGATATTCGTTTAGAATAATAACTAACAACGGTGCTGTTGTGTGGGTGGAAACAGGTACTACTGTGATTATATGGCAAGGTAAGCCCGCCACTCTGAATTTTCTAACCGATATCACCGAGCGCAAACATGCAGAAGAAACGCTGCATGAAAGTGAACGTCTCCTTAGGGAATCTCAATCAATTGCGCATTTGGGCAGCTATGCTTGGAACCTGTTAACGGGATTTTGGAGCAGTTCAAAAATTCTTGATGATATTTTTGGAATAAATGATAACTATGTTCGTTCTCTTGATGGCTGGGCTTCTTTAATTCATCCTGACTGGCAAGGAAAAATGACCAAATATGTCACTGAAGAAGTAGTGGGAAAGCGTCAAAAATTTGATAAAGAATATAAAATCATCAGAAAGTCAGACGGCAAAGAACTCTGGGTTCATGGCTTAGGTGAAGTTGAATTCGATAACAACAATCAGCCAATAAAATTAATTGGAACAATTAGCGACATCTCTGCGCGCAAACTTGCCGAAGAAGCATTGCGTGAAAGTGAAGAACGATATAAATCCATTATTTCAGTTTCAAATACAGGTGCCTGGGAATATCACTCCAACAAGGATTTTCTCTGGTGCAGTCCGGAATATTTCACTATGCTAGGCCTCAACCGAGCTGACTTTGACATGTCCGGAAATAAAAATCTGAAGGAAACATGGATTGACCTACTTCATCCGGACGACAGAGAGTCGGATATGAATTGCTTTGCGGAGTATTTAAAAAATGGTTCTATAGGCACCTATGAAAACTATTTCCGCATGCAACATCGGAATGGGAGTTGGATTTGGATCTGGTCTCGTGGTCAGACCTTGCGCGATGCCAATGGCGATCTGACGAACTTAACAGTGGGAACCCACATTGATATTACTGAACGCTTACGCGCAGAGGAAGCACTTCGAAAATTGAAGAAAGCTGTTGATAATTCCAGTGAAGTAATTTTTATGACCGACAAAGAAGGTGTTTTCACATATGCCAATCCCGCTTTCACTTCTATATACGGATTCACAGCCGATGAAATTATTGGTAAAGAAACACCGCGAATTATTAAGAGCGGGTTATTGAGTGAAAATGACTACAAACAGTTTTGGGAAACTCTTCTTAGCAGGAAAGAAGTGATAGTTCAATACATTAATAAAAGAAAAGACGGCACATTATTTAATGTTGAAGGCTCGGCGACTTCAATTTTGGATGACAAGAAAAACATCATCGGCTTTCTCGGAATTCAAAGAGACATTACCGAGCGCAAACGTGCCGAGAAAGAATTGATAGAAGCAAAAGAAAAAGCCGAAGAGATGAACCGAGTAAAAAATTATTTCCTCTCTAATATGAGTCATGAACTACGAACACCACTTATTTCTGTTCTTGGTTTTGCAGAATTACTTCAAAATGAATTGAATGAACCCGAACATTTGGAATTTGCAAACCACATACTCGAAGGTGGGCAAAGATTGAACAACACGTTAACAAGTATATTGGAAATGTCTAAGCTTGAAAGCGCACAATCATTTTTAGAATTAAAACCATTGAATCTTGCCGGAGAAATTGAAACGAGTGTGAAATCATTTTTACCTAAGGCTCAATCAAAAAAATTATTTCTTAATACAGAAACTAGAGATACCTACCTTCAAGCTCATATAGACGGTGAGCTATTTAGCAAAGCCCTATATCATTTATTGAACAATGCAATCAAATTTACAAAACAAGGTGGAATAACAGTATCATTGGATCATGAGCGAAAACAAGAGAATGATTGGGCCGTAATAAAAGTAATTGATACAGGAGTTGGAATACCGAGCGAAGAAATTGATAAAATCTTTGAGGCTTTTAGACAATCAAGCGAAGGTGATTCCAGAAGTCACGAAGGGACAGGTCTTGGATTAACAATCGCCAAAAGAATTGTTGAGTTAATGAAAGGTTCAATACAAGTAGAAAGTGAAACGGGAAAAGGGTCTGTGTTTTCAATATGGCTTCCCGCAGTGTTAGACCAAAGTCAAATTAAGACGAAAGTTGAAGAATTAGGAAGAACAACCATGATTGAACCCCCAACCACAAAAGAAAAAGGATTGCAAAAAGTTTTGATTGTTGATGATAATTCTTCCAATCGTTTGTTTATGAATCATTGTTTATCAAAATATATGAGAGTAATTGAAGCTGAAGATGGTCTTTCGAGTGTTTCAATTTCATCGAAAGAACATTTCGATTTGGTTCTTATGGATATAAATCTTGGAGCTGGAATAGATGGTGTTGAAGCAATGCATCAGGTGAGGAAGGTACCGAGTTACATTAGAGTACCAATAATTGCAGTTACTGCTTATGTTATGCCGGGTGATAAAGAAAGATTTTTAAATGAAGGTTTTGATAGTTATTTAGGAAAACCATTTACTAAAGACGCTCTAGTGAGTTTAGTAAAAGAAACTCTTGCCGAAGTAAAAAAATGACCTTTGTGCCGATTCATTATTCAATCCGCAACTGTAAAAGAAATTTAAATATGATCAAGAACTAATGACAATATTTTATTATCCAATCATCAGCTTCATTCTTTCCTAATTCTTTAGCTTTTTTCCAATCCATACATGCACCTTCTGTATCCGACGACAAAAATTTCATATGTCCGCGAATGAAATATGCAGAAGCAAATCCAGAATCAATTTCTATTGCTTCATTAATATCCTCAATTGCATTGGAATATTCTTTTAATTCTGCTTTAGCAATACCTCTTAAAACTAAAGTTGCTACAACATTTGGATTAAGTTCTAAAGCTTTATCGTAATCCAAGATTGCACTCTTGTAATCATTTAATTTCGTTTTGGCATAACCTCTCTTTGCAAATGCGTCAGGATAGTTTGGTTTTAATTCAATAGCTTTGTCAAAGTCATCTATAGCGCCCGTTTGATTGTCAAAAATATTTTTTGCAACTCCGCGA
>QYQI01000131.1 GCA_007280825.1 Ignavibacteriales bacterium
GCCCAACGTCATTATCTATTGTTTTTGAGATTAAAACTTTTGGAAATTCTTTAATAAGTAAAGCATTGGATAAGGTATCCTCCCCTCCAATAACAATCAGTCCATCAATTTTATTCTTTCGTAACAGATCAAGTACTTTCTCAGGTCCATGTTGAACTTTCTGAAGATTAATCCGGGAGGATTTCAGAATAGTTCCGCCTATGTGAGAGGGAACCTGGATGTTGTTTAGATTAATCCATTGGTCTTCCAGAATTCCCTCCCAACCTTTAAGAAAACCGATCAGTTCGATTTTCTTTTCATCGCATCCATGAACTGCAGAAGCAATGACTGCATTAAGTGAAGGAACATCGCCACCTCCGGTGAGGATGCCTAAGCGCATAAGGAAGATGGTGAGATGGTGAGATGGTGAGATGGTGAGATGGTGAAATAGTGAGGTAGTGAGATAGTGAAGGAATGAAAATTTGGAAGCATAATGGGGTAAATTATCCTTTGAATAGGAGTGTTCCTGAACTCATGAGAAATTCTTTCGATACATTTCTACGGTATCAAATGCTTTGACTTCCGTGTTTTCGCAAACTCCATAGATTGGTATGTTTTCTTTAATAAGTTTTGGGAAAATATCCCTGGCGAAATCTGAAAAACCAGGAGGAATATAATTCAATATTTCAGGTTTTACAAAATAGATACCAGCGTTAACCCAATGACTAGTGGTTTCGCTTGGTTTTGGTTTTTCGATAAATGAAAGAATCTTGCCAGAGGGATTAAATTCGGCAACGCCACTTGATGAAATATCTTCCCTGTAATGGAATGCAATTATTAAAATAGAATCAGTTTTTTCTGCTTTAATTTTTAATAATTGAAGATTATAATTTGAAAGATTATCTCCATAAAGTATGTAGAAAGATTCAGTCAACTGAAAATTGTCGTCTCCCCCGTGCTTTTTATCAAATGCATGCTTATTATTTGTACTTCTTTGATATTTACCTGTTATTTTTGTTTTCCAGAATTTTTCTGCAGTGTTTCTTACCGCTCCGGAGGTACCAAGGAGCTCTTCTTCTATTGAATAGGTAATTTTTACATTAAAGGAGGATCCATCTCCAAAATAATCCATTATCAGATGGCGAAAGTGATGTACATTAATAAAAATCTCTGTAATACCAAATTTTCTGCATAGTTCAATATTGTGCTGAAGAATTGGTTTTCCATCAATTCTAATCATTGGTTTTGGAAGTGATTGGGAGAGTTTTCCGAGGCGTTCTCCTTTGCCAGCGGCAAGAATTAGTGCACGCATTTTAATTATGCAACTATATACTAGTTTTAAATGTGCCCTTATACATTTGCAATAACTTTTGTACCTTCAAAATCAAATTTAAAGTTCATATATTTAAGCCCCATATTCTCTAAAGCTGTTCTTAGTTTTTTCCGATTGTCACTTTTTACACAAAATAAAAGAAATCCCCCTCCTCCAGCTCCCATAAGTTTACCTCCCAGTGCCCCATTAGCCAAACCAATACTATACATTTCATCTATAAATGAACTACTCATTCTCTCTGAGATTTTTTTCTTTTCAAGCCAATGTTGATGTAAAAGTTTTCCAAAATTGTCAATATTACCATTCAACAAGGATTCTTTTACTTTATACCCAATTTCCTTGATTATATGCATTGAATTAACTGTAGAATTCTCATCGACTCTTGCTTTCTCAGACTGCTCAGAAAGAATAACATTTGCGTCACGTTCAATATTTGTATAAAACATCATAAGTCTATTTTCTAATTCAATTATAATTTCTTGATCTAAATTCAATGGTGTGACTTTAACATTACCTAGTTTGTCGATATCAAGTTGAATTATACCTCCAAAGGCGGTTGCATATTGATCTTGCTTTCCAATTGGTTTTCCGATTAGGTCCATTTCAATCTTGCATGCTTCCTCGGCTAGTTCATGGATAGAAATATACCTTCGTAATATGGTATTGAGACCTTTTAGTAAACAAACGGTATATGAACTTGATGAACCCATTCCGGTTCCGGCAGATAGATCAGCCATTGAAGAGATCTCCATCGGTCTAGAAATCTTAAGCAACTTTAATGTCTCTCTAACTATTTCATGCTGAATTTCATTAATGTTTTGAGGATCAACCACTTCAACCTTCGTATAATTAATCTTAATCTTATCAAAAATTGCCGGAAGATTTATATTTATAAACATATATTTGTTTATAGCGGAAGTGATTAAGAAACCTCCATGCTTCTTATAATACGAAGGTAAATCTGTTCCCCCTCCACCTAGGGGGAGTCTAAATGGTGCGCGAATAGTTATCATATGAATTGATCAAATTAAGTTTTATACTCCTTTCCCAAGAATTATAACAGGGATGGTTTTTAACAAAATTTTAAAATCTAAAAGGATAGACCAATTATCAATATATTCAAGATCCAATTTAACCCAATCATTAAAATCAGAGATTTTATTTCGGCCATTGATCTGCCAAAGACATGTCAATCCTGGTTTAATAGAGACTTTTCTCTTTTGCCAGCTATCAAACAATTCAAATTCAAAAGGTTGATTTGCTCTTGGTCCTACTAAACTTAAGTCTCCTTTCAAGACATTTAATAACTGAGGAGTTTCATCGATACTAAATTTTCTTAACAATTTGCCGATTAACAAAATCCTAGGGTCTTTTTTTATTTTAAATACGGGTCCTGTCATTTCATTCATAGATGTAAGGGATTCTTTTAATCTGTCAGCGTTTTTCACCATTGTCCGTATTTTCCAAATATGAAAACGTTTACGATCTTTGCCAATAACAATAAGTTTGTAAAATAGTGGTGTGCCATCCGTGATAAAGACTAATAGCAAACTTACCAATATTAACGGGGAAAAAATAATCAATACGAATAAAGCGCCAGCTATGTCTATAATTCTTTTTAATAAAAGTTCAAAATCTCGCTGGTTAAGAAAATAAATACTTAGAATTTTTAATCCATAAATTTCATCTACGACTATTTGTTTTGTGATTTTTCCAAGAAAATCGGAATTGATTCTAACCTGTACTCCTTCTCTTTCGCATATTTCAATAATTCTCCTGATAGAATCAAAATTATTGGAGGATAAAGTTATAATAACTTCCTGTACACTTATTTTATTTAATATTGCTTCAAATGAATCAATTGTTCCAATTATTTCATGCCCATACAGTTTCTCACCTTCGTTTTTTGCATCACAACTGATTAATCCCACAATATCTAAACCCCAGTTTAAGTTTTTATCAACTGTTTCAATGAATTGCTCACATCGGTGGTCAGTACCAATGATTAAAATTCTTTTTCGATTTTCACCCTTCAACCTGATAATTCTAGCCACATAGAATATTAAAAGCTTTTCAAGTAGTAAAGCGAAAAATATTCCCATAAAAGTAATAAACATAAAACTTCTCGGTAGTATTTGGATTCCAATAATATATGTGATGAAGAATCCAATCAACATACCAAGAAATGAGACCTTTATAACCACAGTAAACTCTTTTTTTAGAGAAGTAAAACGCCGAAAACTATATGCTTTAAACGCGTTAAATAGCAAAACATATAATTCTGATGCAAGTAAAAACAAAATAATAACATATAGCTCGTTTTCATAGTCAATAATATGATTCTTTGAACTGAATACTGAGTGTATAGGCCAAAATGAATATAATAAAAATAACACAAAAAACACTGTCAAAAAGTCAATAAATTGTGCTAAATATTTATGATTGCTCGATCTCCACATAAATGCTAATTAGAATTTTCTTTTCCAAATTAGTTAATCAAATATACAAAAGAGATGACTCCACAATTCAAATCTATAAAACATTTGCAATAAACCTGTAAACATAATATGAATTTGTAATCAGGTAACGTTTAAACTTTTTTGGATCCTGGATGGATCTATAAACCATTCCATACCTCGTCTTGTCCATTTCGGAGCATCCTTTTTTTTCCCGACGATGACATCAAATGTTCCTCCAACACCCATAAGAATAGCCTTTTTCAGAGAATGTTTAAAATATTGCATTAATTCTTCCTGCCTTGGAGATCCCATTGCGATTAGCACAACATCAGGATTGGCTTGATTGATCTGTGTAGAAATCTCATGCAATTCTTCATTCCTAAAATAGCCATTCCGTCCTCCAACAATGGTGCATCTGAAATCGGTTTTATTGAATATAATATTTTGAACTTCCTGAGTAGCACCCAAGAGGAAAATTTTTAAACTGGAATTATATAAGAGTTCTTTGGCAATGTCTGCGCCCCCTACGTCCCACTCTTTTAGTGGTTTTCGCAGGATTTTCATGCCAATATTTATGGCATTTTCCGGCAATATAATGAAAGACTCATCAATGGATGTTCTACATAAAGGTTTTTTATCATATAAATACATTTTGTTTGTATTCATAACCGTGATAAAAAATACTCCATTTTTCAAAGCTATTTCAGATATTGCTTGCAGAATCTCAGATTTTGATAGATTTGAGATTGGATAATCAAGAAAATTTGTTTTTGATATTAAACCTCTTTCCATTACAAAATATTAAGAGTTGACAAGGATGTTTACAATTCTGCTTGCCGTTTTGCCATCCCAAAATTCTGGCCTCATTGTCTCAATAGGAACTGTTAACATTTGATAATACTTTTCTCTGATAATATTGATATTGTTACCTGTAAGTATACTCGTTCAACCATTCTCAATTAGGGTTACAGGACGTTCAGTATTCCAACGTAGAGTCAGACAAGGTATTGAGAATATACAACATTCTTCTTGTAAGCCACCACTATCTGTAATCATAATTGTTGCATTCATTGTTAGGTTTGGCATCTCATGATACCCTACGGGATTAAGGAGTAAAAGACCTGGAGCGTGAACAATTTTTTCCCAAAGCCCAAACACAGACTTAATCCTTTGCAAACCTGAATTCATTCAGTTTATTATTTCAATTTTTGGATTACCTCAATCCATTTATTAGAAAAAACAGTACGATTAAAATTTTTCTTGACATATTCTTTGTTATAATCACCAATTTTTTTACGTAATTGAATATCCGAACTTAACATTTCAATTTTTTGTGCTAATTCTTGGGAATTA
>QYQI01000149.1 GCA_007280825.1 Ignavibacteriales bacterium
GATTAATATCATTTGGAATACCATAATTTATGGTTTAATTTTATTATCAATCCTTTAACTATTCCTAATTCAAAACTAGCAGCTATTATTGGTAGAAAGAAAAAGACAATAAAAAAATCTCTCATATTTTCCGCAATCCACAAAGATACTATAACCAAAATCAATACTATTGCCAATATCCAAAATAAATAATACACAAACGTAACAATTATTAAACTCAAGAAAAGCACAAAAGCCATTAATGGCAATAATATAAATAACCAGAATCGTTTTTTCCTGGGATTTAGGTAATAATCAACAAATTTTGGTCCCCTTTCAAATGTATGTTTGATCTCACCTTTAATTGAAGTTCTTGATAAATAGGAAACTTTTATATCTGGATGTTTTAATATTTTTTTCTTTTTAACAATATTCCATAGTAATTTTATGTCATCAGAAGCATACTTATTATTATCTTGGAAAGAAAGAAAGAGTTTTTTTTCACAAATAAAAATTGTTGTTCCTTTTCGCATATTGTCAAAATTCTTTTTTGTAATATAAGTAGGAGTAATTTTTTCGCCAAAGTGAGAGGAATATAATTTTTTTCTGATCAACCAAAAAAATCGATCAAAAACACTTCTATTAGGATCTGTTACTGCATTGCCTACTATTGGTTGATAGTTTAATTTGCTTGTTACTGTTAGAACATCTTTGTTTGCAATGCATCTTGAATCTGTGAATAACAAAAGATCATTTCTCGCGTTTTTTGCTCCAGTTTCTCTAGCTATTACTCGACCACCATTTTTTTCTAAATTTATTATTCTTAGTGTAACTTTTTTCTCTTTTGATTCTTTTTGTTTTTTTCTTATTTCCCTTAATGTTCCATCTGTTGATCCGTCGTTAACAACTATAATTTCATAGTTCTGCATGGGGTAGTCTTGATTGATTAGTGCTCTTAAACAACCACTAATTGTTTTTTCCTCATTATAAACAGGGATTATTACAGAGATATTTTCATATTTCATTTTTTGCTCAAGTCTACTCGTATCATTATTAATGATGGATTCCCAGTTATATTTTTTCTTTATCATTGAAATTGATTAAATATATTAATATAGTTTATCGTTAATTTCTCCCAATCAAATCTACTTTTAGAATATTTATATATTGATGATGAATCTAATTTCAAAACCTCGTTTAATTTTTCTTTATAGTTTTTTATGAGTCCATTTTTAACTTCAATATTGATTAACATACCGTTTTTGTTTCGTTGCACCAAATCTTGTAATCCATCAACATTATGAGCTAAAATAGGTTTTCCATATGAATTTGCTTCTAATCCTACTATTCCAAATCCTTCAACATCATTCTTTATAGGAATATTAGGCATTAATAAAACATCGGTCATATTTAATAATTCTGACTTTATAGATTCACTAACTTTTCCTAATACAAAGACTCTTTTTTCTAATTTTAGATTTTTTATTGTATCTAAAATTTCATTATAATCTGGTCCTTCGCCAGCAACTATATATAATAATTTTTTATCTAAATGTGGAAAAATATTCTTCAAAAAATATAAGACTCCTTTTCTTTTCACTAATCTACCGATCGTTAAAAGTATTATTTTATTTTTGAAGAATGAACTTGGTTTTTGAAGAAGGGAATAATTTTTTTTATTATTTTTAAATTCGTTGAACTCAATTCCGGGTGTTATTACTTCAATTTTGTTCAAATTAATGTTTCTTTTTATACATTCATTCTTCGAAGCTTGACTATTACAAACTATTTTGTCTGATAGATTTACTAATTTAGGGATTATTAATTGATATAATTTATTTGGTCCAGTCAAGTCTAATCCATGAATTCTGATCACAACAATTTTTCTTCTAAATTTTAATATTGGATTACATATTGACAATAACGCATCGCATAAATATATGATTTTTTCCTTAATAAAAAAAGATTTGATTATGACCTTTATTAGAAATAATACTGAATATCTATAACCAGTATTTATCAATAAAGTAATTTTTACTTTCTTAGATTTTTTTAAAAAACAATATGTATCGTAATTTGATTTTTCTAAACCTCCTATATTAGGTAACCAATTTCTGGCAATAAAAAATAGTTTGATCTTTTTCATATAAAATATTTACTTAATTTTTGCCTTAATTTGTTCGAGGAGTTTGCGATTAAAACCGGTAAGGTTGGCGCTAAAATTATTAAAAGGGAAATAATAATTTTCAACAATCTAAATTTATCGGTAAACATTATTTTTTCTCTAACTTCATTTTCATTGAATTTTTAATTTGTTGCGGGCGGGCCTAACTTCTTGTGGTAATGATAGCATATGACAAGTATGTAGAATCAACTAAATTAACCTAATTACCTAATTGATCTAATTGACCTAATCAAGCTCCAATATCCAAATCCCAATTGAAACATTGGTCATTATTTAGAAATTAGATCAATTTGTTAGTTCTATCTCACTTTCTGATAAATCTTATTGAAGATTAAATTTAATTCTTTTGCTTCTTGCCAAAGTATAGTAGCTTCATTTTTTAATTCCGGATTAGCAATAACAATCATTCTTAAAAAATGTTTTGACTCTCGGCACTCTTTTTTGACAATTCCAATTTTATGTTTAAAATCTAGTTTGCTTTCTGCATCATCCGCTTCACAATAATTCGCACCTACACTTGTACTACATCTAATTAATTGAATAATTAAAGGCTTATTGATTAAATCCTGTGGAATCTTTTTACAAAATCTTATTATTGCCTCTCCAAATTTAGCTGTTCTTTCTTCAAGATTGTATATTGGAATTTGAGTATTGGTCATTTTTTAGATCAATTAATAATTAGGTCAATTAGATCAATTTTATGCCATACCTGTCAATCGCTTATAAGCGACAAAATAGGCAGATTGGATTGTTATGATAGGGAATTTTCTTCGATATGCCAAAAATTAACTTGACTTAAGATAATAACAAATCACAAATAATAAATGTCAATTGAACATCAAATATCGAATAACCAATGTTTTAAACATTAAATATTTGTAATTTGTTATCTGCCTGCCGGGCAGGGGCGGGGAATGACAGGAAGAGCTATTTTTCTGTTGACAAGAATATTCAATAATGTTAAACTTCAAATTGGATCGGGTTGGGTGTCGAACCGACGTAATCAATCGGCGCTTAAACACTCACCAAAACTCGGTCCATTTTTTATGGGAGCAAAACCTTCAATATTTCGCTGTTTCTGATAAATCCTGATTTTGTAGATTTTTTGAAAAATTTATAAGCTATTTTATGGGCTTTTGATTTTTTACCTATTAAAGAGAATCTAATTTGACTTTTTTTTACAAAAATTCTTAGTTTAGGTGAAAATCTCGTAACATAATTTAATATGTTGTTATTATGTCCGGGATACTCAATGTCAATAACATAAATATTATTTTTATTAAAAGACTTTTTTATTAATAAGCAAATTAATAATGAAAAAGTTTGTATGACAAATAGTCTTGGTTTTCCGGCTCTACGAAAAAGTAGTTGAATCAATCTTTTGTCTTTAGCTTTTATAAGGACATTATTTCCTAAGGAGTCTCCTACGGAAGTATTGACTGAAGTATATTCTGTTCTTCCTGACTGATCAATTTCAATCTTCATATAAATTAATAATATTGAAGTGTTGTTCTTTTGTCAGTCGCTTATATGCTACAAAACATATAGTTTAGCTTGCCAGAATAGGAGATTTTGTTCGATATACATAAAGTAAACCTTCTGAAAGATAAATTTTTGATTTGTTGCGGGCGGGTCTAACTTCTTGTGGTAATGATAGCATAAAGAGGGGGTGGCAAATTTAATCTTGACTTATTTATAACATTATGATGTATAATGTACATAACTTGCCCGACATGCTTGCATGCCGGGTCTTTTTTAATAACAACTTCTTTTTACCTTTGCTTTATCTAGTTTTAGATAAATGGGTTTTTTTCTTATTTTATTAAACTTAATGATTTTATCAGTAAACTTCATCACAAAAGTTTTATAAAAAAGGAGCGCTTTGAACATTATTTTGTTTTCCATACACAACACCGCCGTTTTAATCCCCAAACGATTAGGTATTTTTAGGGCTTCCATGAAGTCTGCGTCCCCCGTAAGGAGAAATACTTCTTGATATTTTTTGAGATGAGCAAAATCAACAATATCAACCGACAGCTTTACATCAACCTCTTTTTCTTTTCCGCTGGTTGGCGAGCGATAGCCTTTAAAGAATGACAACCCAGGCAAAGATTTTACACTACGATAAAAATAATATTCATTTTTTAGATACAGTTTTTCCTTGTTTATTGGGTGTTTTGGTCGATGTGAATAAGAAGCATAAAAATAAATATGATCAAAGCTCACATGAAGTTTACTTTCAATTTGCTTAAGAAAGTAAGGGAAATACAGATATTCAGAAGGACCAAAAAGCTCATATTGAGAAGCATATAAATTAGTTCCATCAATAAAAAGAACAGCTTTGTCCATATGTAATCAGTATAACAAAAAAAACCTCGTCGGGCTTGCGCATGGACGAGGCGTTTATGTAACTAATATACTTTATCGATTATCGAAAGTCCAGCCTTATTTAAGGTTTTGTTTGATTGTAAGTCCACGTATTTTTCACAATATACATAATCATGTATTTTATATATTGTCAATATATAAAATACGTTTTTTCTTCATTTTTTATAAACAAACTTGAAAAATATTAATTTTTATTAATATCGGTATTAGATATATTGTATCATCCGGCTATATTAATTGGCCTTTAGGCAAGGAGAAAAATGATTCAGAAAGAAGGCTATAATACGGCAAAAAATGGATAATAAGATTATCTATCTTATCTTCCATCTTTGATCCTAAATGAATAATATATCCTTCATCAGGATTATATTTTGTAAGAAAGCTGTGAAAAGATCGCGTCATTTCTGAATTTTTTATTTCCCGGTATTTTACTTCAATAGGAATTGCTTTAAGTCCCGAACTTAAAACGAAGTCTACTTCTGCTTTATCTTTGGTACGCCAAAAATGAATTTGTGTGGCACTATCTGCTATTTTTTCTCTTAGGATATTAAATATGAAATTTTCAAAGAGATGTCCTGTATCGCCTGATAAACTAACATTACCGAAAGCGCCTAAGGCATAATTTCTCAGCCCTAAATC
>QYQI01000117.1 GCA_007280825.1 Ignavibacteriales bacterium
CGCACCAATCATTCAACTAATTTTTCTGGGTTACGCCGCAACGCTGGATCTCAATGTTGTTCACACAATATTTTATGATCAAGATAAAACAACTACCAGCAGAAATTTTATTGAAGAATTTAAGAGCTCAGGATTTTTTCAATTAGATCACTATGCCGATAACTATGAAGATGTGCAAACATATATCGAAAAAGGAAAGAGTCTTGTTGCAATTGTTATTCCCAAAGATTTTGAAAAAAAGATCAACCGGAGAGAAACCACACAACTTCAAGCAATATTTAACGGCTCAGACGGAAACTCGGCATCAATAGCTGCCGGATATATTACAACTATAGCAACAACATTTTCTAAACAAATTGTAAAAGACTTTATTGATGTTAGCGGAAGAAAAACTTCCTCCACAGGAACTATTACCGCAGAAGTACGTGTGTGGTATAACCCCGAGCTTAAGACGAGAAATTTTATGGTGCCCGCAATTGTCGGCCTGCTGGTTAGCATTGTTACATTAATTCTTACATCTCTTGCTGTGGTTAAAGAAAAAGAAATTGGAACGCTTGAACAATTAATTGTTACACCGATAAAACCACTACAACTGATTATCGGAAAACTTGTTCCGTTCGTTATACTTGGATTTGTTTCAGTTACGATAGTAATCATTGCCATGAATATAATCTTTGGAATTTCTGTAAGAGGAAGTGTTCTGTTTCTTTTTTTCTCGGCGTTCCTATATATTCTTTCGACTTTGGGGCTCGGGTTATTCGTTTCAACTATTTCTAAAACACAGCAGCAGGCAATGATGATTGCAATCTTCGCTGTGTTAATGCCGATGATTTATTTATCAGGATTTACGTTTCCAATTGAGAATATGCCGGTCCCGATTCAAATAATCAGCTATGCTATTCCACTTAAATATTTTATCACCATCACACGCGGTGTAATTTTGAAAGGGAGCGGATTTGCAGAACATTGGATTGACATACTCGCTCTTTTTGCGATCGGGGTGTCAATATTATTTTTGAGTGTGTGGAGATTCAAAAAAAGGTTTGAGTAGAACGAATTTTTACATGTTAATTAGTGAAGCGTAAAAATATAGTTGTAGCTCAAGCCATCACTTTGATTAGACTGCTGGTTTTGGATAACCACAACGGGAAAAAGATCATGCAATTGTTGTCGAAATTAAATTTAATGCAGATCAGTTTAAAATAATAATTATTGTATGTGCATTTTTTTCGGTATTTTAATTCAGCATTATGAAATTTACTTCAGATAATTATTTTTACAAAGATAATTTCCTTTACTCGTATCCATTAATTAACAGGAGGTAGATTATGAAAAAATCTTTTACACTTTTTACAATCGTTTTATTGCTTCTAGGTGCAGCAGCCTGTAGTGTTCAAGCTCAATATGCTACTAAGGGAGCTACTGAAATTGGCGGTTCCGTATCTTATTCGAGCACCACCCAGGTCGCTAATGGTACTGCGGCTAGTAATTCAACATCGCTCTTTAGCTTTATGCCGTATGCAAATTATTTTATTACAAATGGTTTTTCATTGGGAGTGAGCCCGGGAATTAATATATTCAAAGCAGCCGGCTCAACATCATCAACTACATATTTATTATTAGCTATCGTTCCTGGTTATACGTTTTCAACTAAAAGCAATATATTCCCATTCATAGAAGGTGTGGTGGGCTATGGTGCAATTACGACCTCAGGCAGCAGCTCTACAGATGTAAGCGGTATTAGTTTCGGTGGGAAAGGCGGTATTAAGGTGCTTGTTGGTCAAAGCGGATTGTTTAGTGCCGGGCTTTCTTATATGCTTATCACATTGAACCCCAAAAATCCTCCGGCAGGTGCTGATAAAAGGAATGGTTTTGATAATTTCGCATTATCTCTAGGATTTTCTGTATTTATTCAATAACAATTATAGATTCGGCATATCGAATAGATATGCCGAATCCCTTTGCGACATAACTTCTTATAACGTTTATTAAACAGTATTCACTAACAGAGTATTAGACTTTTCAATTATTGATTTAATTTGTCCAAATTTAATGGAGGTTATTATGAAAAGAATTTCTTTTTTTCTTTTTACTTTATTGCTATTATCCCTAATTGCATGCAGTTGTACTATTCTATAATTCTAATGGAACTGAAAGTAGAATATTTCACAAAAAAAAGAGGGCGGTCATTACCGCCCTCTTTGTAAGAAACCAATCTCAAAAATTATTTAATCAGCATTAATTTTTTTGAACTGGAAAAATCGTTTGCGGTAATCCGGTAAACATAAACGCCGCTTGCAAAATTAGAAGCGTTCCAATTATACTTATAGCTTCCCGCATCGAGCTCGTCATTAACGAGTGTAGAAACAACTCTTCCAAGCGGATCGAAGATTTCTAATTTAACTCTGCTGCGTTGCGGTAAAGAAAATTTTATTGTAGTCTCTGGATTAAACGGATTAGGAAAATTTTGAGACAAACTGTAATCGGCAGGTAATGTATTTTCTTTTTCAACGGCGGTTGCGCCATCCTGAATTTTTAAGTTATCAAACGCCCAACCCCAACCGACCGCCGCCTCATCTGAATACAAGTGGAATCGAATAAAAATTACATCACCACGGCTGAATTTATTAATCATATTAATTTTATGGTAAACGTAATTTGAAGCGGTCGGATCTGTCCCGTTGGTATATAGTGAAAACCATGGGCCGTTGGAAGCGCCAGGAGGCATTCCTGTAAATCTACAGTCATAACCATCTTCGAACGGAATCCAGTTTAATCCGTCCTTGCTTCCTTCAACAGCAACATAATCCCAAAAATTAGAACCACCGAACACAGAACCAGGGTCTCCGGGTTCTACTATTGCTATGTCGTAATATTCTATATAAGTAGGATTAGTTAAGTCGGAGATTTTAATTGGCACCAAAAGATTGTAGTAATAATCTGTTAATTCTGCATAAGGATGAGGAGAGTTAACCATTGAAGAAGAGAAGCCTTGAGGAGTTGAGATTGTAAATCCATTACCAACAAAATCACCATTATCTGAATCAAAGGGGTTTGAGTAAACAACTTGAGTTGCTTTTATATTGTATAGATCAAGACTTCGCAAAGATGATTTATAACCTCTGCCGGAACGATACGAAATCAACTGAATATTAACTTTACCAATTTTCGTAGTGGAAAATTTGAAAGCCTTTTCTTCAACAGTAGTTGTTGTTAACTTGAAAATTTTTTGTCCGTCAATCATTACCAAAGTTGAATCGTAAACTGACCTCAATTTTGCCGTAATGTTGACGGCTTTATCCAAACCCTGTGAGAGTGTAGTAATAATCGGGGATAAAGTAACAACTGGCGGTTGATAAACATATGAGTTCGGAAGTGAAATAGTAATAATTCCTCTACCGTGTGTTGCAAGAACTACTTGATCATCAACAATCTTCATATCCCAAATACATACGGAGGGTAAATCATTGTCATTGTTTGCCGGATGCCAGGTTGCGCCGTTGTTCGTTGATTCAAACAACCCTATCTCAGTACCCGCCCAAATAATATTAGTATTGTATGGCATAACTGCAACACAGTAAGTTGCAACATTTGGAAATCCTGTGCTGCTTGTAGAATTAGAGCCGAAGCCTGTAATATCTTGCCAAGAATTTCCAAGATCTGTAGTTCGTATAATTTTTGGCGCACCAGAAATTGAATATGTAATGAATGCGGTATTCATTTCGGTTGGGTGTGTATCAATTCCCGTAATTGAACCAAGCACAACTCCCGAGGGACTAACCCCGGAGAAAGTTATTCCGCCATCCGTTGAAAGAAATAATTTACTTGAGGTTGAGTTAGTATAATAATAACCGGTCCAAACAATTTGTGGATCTGCAATAGAAATAGCAGCCGGCGTTGATAACCCGCTATATGCCCAAGTTGTGTTTCCAGTTATTGTACTTTTTGCCCAAGATCCTCCAAAGTCTTCAGATCTCCAAACTCCCGAAATGCCGGTGGTGTAAATTACATCCGGATCGCTATTGGATTCAGCAATTTTTGAAATAAACGCACCCTTTCCACTACCGACATCATCAAGACCTTTTGTAGCGCTTTCCCATATTGTTCCACCATTAGTAGTTCTTCTAAAACCGTTGTACTGACTGCCTCCAATAATTTTGTCTGGGTCTTTATGATGCCACGCAACATCGAATCCGTCTCCGCCAATTACTTTTGTGTATGCGGTTGTTTTAGATGGATTTTGTCCTTTTGGTGAAAGCCAAGTCCCATTGTCTTGTGTTCCTCCTATGTATTCATTACCTCCCGGCTTTTTATCAACACCATAAAACTGTGTTGTGTTGTAGCCGCCGCTAAGAGCTTCCCGCCAATGTAAACCGTTATCAGTTGAAACTGCAACGCCGCCGTCATTTCCATTTAGAATCCAGAACGTTCCCGGCGAAGATGCAAGCGGAACGGGTACAATACTGTGTTGATCAACATGAATGTATGCCGGTCTTGGGGTTTGACTTTGATACTGATTATAACCGTCTGTTACGTGCGAAAAGTTTGCAAGACGAAGAGGACTATCTCCGTATCTGATTCTTAAAATGGAAGAAGGCAATGTATTTGCGTTCCATGTTCCCGAAGCTAATATTGGCCACATTGACCAGATGTTTTTATAAACAATCCCGTTTGTTTTTGCAATGTTGGGATCTGGAGTGGTTGCGTTGTAATCAATTGCATTGATGGATAGATATTCTCTTCCAAGATTATTATCATCATAAGTTATAAGATCAAATGCACCATCATCTTTCCAGTCCCTGAAAGAAATCATAATTTGTTTGTTATTTGTAATATCCCAGGCTTGAAAAGGGACGGTTACATAATCTCTATATTTATACGAAGCGTCTGTATCTCTAAAAAATCTATGTGCCTTCTGAGATTTGCCGGGACCAAATCTTAACTCTACGGCAACATAGTCGTTATCTGTAACGTTGAACATGTTCGAATAAATGTTATGGTTGGCATCTGCAAATGGAGCGAAATTATAAAGATTAACGCCCTTTCCAATTCCACCGCCTCTATATGGTCCACCCCAATTAACAAACGATAAAAAAGTACTTGTGTTGGATTCATCAATTCCAAGAACCTCTTTAGTAGAACCGGAACCTGTTATTTGTGCTTTCCAAAGATCTATTCCTCCAAAGAAAACAGTCTTCTCGTCCAATGGATTAACGGCGATTGTGTTGTCGTACCATCCCTGTGATTGCAGCCAATTCTGTGTTTTACCGTCGGTTGAATTTACTAACAACCACGTTGCAGCTTTATCTTCTGAGACATATAAACCTGAGCCGGCGGTAGTTTGTGCGCTTGCGTAAATGTAATTTGAATTTTTACTTGATACAGCAATTTCAATTCTTCCGGTTGTAATAAGTCCGGTGCTGGATTTTGTCCAATTCAATCCGCGGTCAGTAGACTTGTAAACGCCGTCATTATTTACGGCACAATACTGAATTGAAAAATCAGAAGGATCTGCTTTCAAATCTTGAACTCTGCTGGAACCCTTGCTTAGAACTCTTGTCCACGACGCTCCTCCGTTGGTTGATCTGTGAACTCCTGCCGGATTCGTTAAACTGTTTGGGCCCGAATTTGTGCATGCAAGAACCATATCCGGATTATTTGGGTCAACAATGATTCTGTTCACATTACCGAAATCAAAATTAGCGGTAGAAGATAATTGCACCCATGTATCGCCGTGGTCTGTGGATTTAAATATTCCCGCACCGTTAACCGCATCGGCGTTATAGAATCCTTCTCCTGTTCCGCAATAAAAAATATTTAAATAAGACGCCCCTCCTTGTGCTAACACCGTAGTAGCAAGGTTTGGAAGATTAGTGGTTTTGTTTGTCCATGTTGCACCGGCATCGGATGTTTTCCATATCCCTCCACCCACAGAACCGGCGAACCATGTTTGGTTTGTAGCATCTGCGGGGTCAACAATAATTCCACGCGTTCTTCCGCTAACATTTCCCGGACCGCGTTCAACCCAGTTCAATGCGTTTGTTTTGTATAGCCTGCTTTGTTTCTCTGCTTTAGTCAATTCTTCCATTAAATAATTTGCAGAATATTTTGGAGCGCCCTCCCCATCTCTTGTTCTAATCATTTTCTGGAATTCAGCGAACATTTCGGGCTCGTCAAATTTTGTTAACCCCTTAATAAGTTTCTTCTTTTCGGAAAGAACTTCCTTCGTCTGTTTCTTGCTCTTTTGTTTCGCACTCTGATTTTCTGTTAACACCTGGTCGTCCGGAGAAACAATTTTTGTTTGTGCGAAAGCATCTGCAGAAGAAAGGGACAAAACAAGGGAAGAAATCAGAATTACAAACAGCCAATTTTGTTTAAGCATAACGTCCCCTTTAAATTTGTTAATTATTCTGTTTTAGCGTTGATGAATTTCTATCGGTCTTAATTTTAGAAATTACATTATAAACATACCCGTATAGTTTGCCGATTTCCTCGGTGGAAACGGTTCCGGGCGTAATTGCGACCTCAATCTGCGCATCATTTTTCCAACTCGCTAGACCACCGGCAACATTGTCCTCAAAAATAATTTTGCTCTCGCCCAGTCCGTAAATAAAAAAGCGTAGGAAAGGATTAGGGTTTTTGCTGGTGACCTTTGCTTTTTCTACAACCAGAGCGAATGAGTTGTCGGCGTTGTATGTAGTCTGAAATGAAACTCCAAACTTCTCCACAGATAGTTTATTAAGGACAATCTCTTTCTCTGCAAATGTTTTTTCGGATGAAGAGCAGTTAATCATAAAAAAAAGCGGGACGAATAGAGCAAAATATTTTTTAAGCACGTGAACTCGGCAGTTATGATAAGGAAGAAGTTTGTTCTTCTTCTTTTGGATTCAAAATAAGATTATAGTTATTAAGAGACAAAGGATATTCAAGACAATTTCTTGCACGGTGTTTTAGAATACTAAGTTGAACGGCTGATATCAAAGAAGATCAATGAAGAGTATAAAATTTTTATTGACAAACAAAACCCAACAACACGATGCTGTCGGGTTTCTCTTTGGTTAAAGATTTATTTCTCTTTCTTTGCTTTTTCTAATCCGGGAACGTGTAATTGTTCGGAGAGTTTTCCTATGGTGCTAAGATCAATATTACCGACGATATTTACAAAAGTTGCTTTTCCGGATTCATCGGGATTTTCTTTACTCTTAAAAGATTTTTCCAAAGACACAATGGTTAATCCAACAAACTCATCGTTAACGCCTTTTTTAATATAAATGTTAGTATAGTTTCCTTTGCTGTTGGTGCGAATAATGCGGTCCCAATTTTTAGATTGCAGATTAATATCCATTGATTCAATAGCGGCTTCCATATTTGTTAACTCGCTCTTGGGAATTTTAAATTCGTTGACACGAACTAATTTTAGTCCGCCAAGTGCATCACCCAGTCCCTCTTTCTTATCTTCTGCAAGACCGGCAACCATTTTTAACAAAGGTTCTTCAAGATAAACCTCTGTAATTGATTCTGCATTCTTTAGCTGTGCAAAATCATTGTAGTTAAAGTAACCCGGATATTTTGAATAATCTTCTTTCTGTTGAGCAAACGAGCCAACACTTAATACAAAAAAAAGAATGAAAGCTATTTTTAATGTTTTCATTTTGTTTCTCCTTCAAATAAGTTGTTTACAATTCCAATTCCATTATTAATGGGTTTAGCAACACGCTCACCCATTATTTCATTTTCAAGCGTTGTTTGAGTTTGCTTAAAAAACTTTCCTACAATAGCAAAAGCTTTGCGGGCTTGTTGATCGGCATCGTTTATTTCAGTTTGAGAATAATGATAATTGAGTTGAGCCGGTTTGTTAACAATAAGCGCTGTAACAATTGCTGTAATTAAAATGATTGTTGTTACAGCCGAGATAATCGGCCGCGAGAAAACCGTAGAATAAAGATCGAATAAAAAAGAGGTTCTGTTTTTAGATGCGGGGAGACTCTTTCTGATAACGTTTCTAATTAGATCGTCCGGATATTCTTCTTCGCGAAGCACGTCAACTTCTTTTGCAGTTTGTTTGTATGAATAGAGCGCTGCGCGTATTTCCGGATTTTGTGCTGCTGCCCGCATAACAATAAATTTATTCTTCAAGGATGCATCTTCATAAGCAACAGAAATTATTTTATTTATCATATCTTCGTTTAACTCAAATGATTTCTTGCGGCTCATATTCCTTTAACTCCTCTTGCAATTTTTTTCTAGCTCTTAGAAGATAAACTTTAACTGAATTAATCGGCAGATCCAGCGCCTTGCTAATTTCTTTGTATTTCATTTCTTCGATTTCGTATAGAACAAAGACGCTTCTTAAATTTTCCGGCAATCGTTGAATTGCCTCTTTAACTTTTGACGCGATCATTTTAAAATGTGTTATTAAATATGGATTTTCAGAATTATGATTTTTGCTGTATGTATCTTCAAAGAATTCATCTATCACAAACTCCCGGTTTACCGCAACTGTACGTTTTCGTAAATAATCTATACATAAATTGTTGGTTGTCTTTATGATCCAAGTTTTAGCCGCAAGTATGTTGAACTTATCAATGTTTTGCCAAATTCGAATCATTACCTCCTGCGTAACGTCATCAGCATCCATTCTGTTCTTCAGCATATAAAGCGAGTAAGTATAAATTTTATTTTTATACTGCTTAATTAGAAAACGATATCTCTGTTCTGCAAACATTTATGATTTTCTATATTATAGACGAAATAATTAATTCTATTGTTACATTTTTTATTAAGAATTATTTTCAAAGTAAATCTTAAAAAGGAATATTGAAATATCTAATAAAAAACCTGAAATCGGCTTAAGAACCTGGATAGACCTAACTATACAAAAAACGGAAGAGATGAGAGATTTTACAAAAGAGTAGTAACAAGTATGAAAAAATTGAATTTTCAACCGGCTAAATCTAAAGAAGAATTCCGGGGCAATTATAAATTACACGATCTTGCTGAGCGGGCAGGAAAAAATTTACTTATCCAATGGGGAATTATTTTCAAAGATTTTGGTGAAGATAAGCGAAATGAAAAATTGTGGGAGAAAGGGGAAGACAAACCAGATATAATAATTGAGCATAATGGGAAAAAAGCATTGCTTGACTGGAAAGGAAAACATTCAAGATTTTTTTTAGTAAACACGCGGGCGATTAAATCTTACGAGCGTTGGCAAAAAAATTTTAATATCCCGGTTATAATTACTTTCTTTTTGTTTGACGAACAAAATAATTTAACGGATAGACGCTTTGCTTTTTTGCCAGGTCACAAATACGTTGAGATTGAGCATAAACAATGGGACAAGAACAAAACGGTAGAGTTCAAAGAAGAATTGCCCAAATTCACAAAAGAAAATGTGGTTAAATTTTTACATAATCATTCTAAGCCAACTCAAAAAGTTAATTGAAGAAGCAGAACGATGAAAGAAGCGCTCAACAAAATAGAAAGTATTTTTCGTAATTCAACTTCTCCGGATTTTCTATTTGATGCTTTTCAAGAAGCGATCAAATTAAAAACAACAGATCCGGAAATATTTAAAATACTTCTCGGGAATTCGGCTCTATCTACTGACGAAATTAAAATGTTCGTAGAAAAATTAATCAAAGAATTCCCTCAACATGCATACGATCTCTCCATTTGGGCGGCAAAAATATTTGAACATAAAGACGATTATCCTAATTCTTTAGAAGACGCTGTTCATTATTATAAACGAGCACATAATTATAAACCAAATTCCTTTGAGCCGTTGCTGAGTCTTTTATCTTTGAATAATTATGAGCTTGATCTTCCAACGAATAAAGTTATTTTAGAATTTGTAGAAACGAGGATTTCAGCAGCTCAATTTAAGAGTAAAGTTTATTATGCGTTGGCAGAGCTCTATAAAAAAATTGGGGACAAACAATTAGAAGTAAAATATTTTGCATTGGCCGAAAGATCGGCGGAATTAGAAAACAATAAAGATCAGTAGTAGTAACCAATTGTAAAATAAAAGAAAGTTGGGCCCCACACGATAACGCTGTTGGATAAAGAGTTTTTGAAATAAAAACTTTTACCGACTGAAAAATCTGCCGGACCAATCGGCGTTTTAATAGATAACGAGGCGCCGATACCATGGCGCAAATCTTTTAAGCGAATTTGTTCGCCTTCCTCCCAAATCGAGCCGAGATCGTAACGCACACGCACATATGTATCAAAGAATAATTTTATTGGAAGCTTATATCTATGTTCCAGCGAAGTTAAAAATATTTGCCGTCCTCGATATTCATAATCACGAAGACCAAAAAATGAATTTTGACCTCCCAAAGAAAATTCTTCCGTAAGAGGGAGTGTCTTATCGGCAGAGCCGATCATTGCCCTAAAACCCCATGTGTTTGTTTTGCTGTTTAAGCTGAAATAGTTTTTGTAATCGAATGAAAGTTTTGTGTAACTTATATCGCCTCCCAATGCGGCTTGTGCAGTCTCGTAAACTCCTTTTACAAAAAATCCTTCTGTCGGAAAAGGATAATCGTTTTGTGAATCTATCGAAAGAGAGAAACGAAGGCTTGTTATATCTGTCTTGTATATAGGCCCGGAATAATCGGACTTGCTTTTAATCTCATCTCTTTGATAACGTGCTTCAACAAAAATATTTCCAAACCGCCCGACTTGAGTTCCAATGGCGAACGAACCACCGTAGAAAAACTGGCGATATTCTCCAGTCTTGCTTCTCGAAAAACTGTTATCGTCTGTTAATAGATCATCTGCATAAACGTTTATATCGTTAAATTCGTGAAAGGCACGTACTTTATAAGTTAAGTATGAATCAAAAACTCTGTTGGCTTTTTGTTCTAAACTATAAACACGATTACGGATACCGCCAGAAACAGTTGCGCCGATTTCCGTTCCGGTTCCATTAAAGTTTTCGTCCCGCACATCAAGCGAGAATTGAGTTTGATATTCGTTATCTATCCTCATTCCAAATCTTATTACGCTTGAAATTTTTTCGACAACCTTTATTTTTAATTCATTCTCGTCACCAACCGGAACAACAATGAGATCAATTTGGTCGAACAAATTAGTGCTTCTAAGATTTGTTAAACCTTTTTCGGCAAGATCATACTTAAAATAATCTCCAGCATTGAGCGGAAACTCGCGTGTAATAATTTCTTTTTTTGTTTTAGTATTTCCTTCAACAATAATTTTAGAAATTAGTCCTTCACTAAGCTTTAGTAAAAGCACCTGTGTGTTCTCATCAAAAGAAACCTTTTCGATTCTCGCGAGAGAATAACCGAAGGACTTAAATTTCCGTATCACATCTAAAGAGGCAGTTAGAGTTTTACACGGACTGAAAGGTTTTTCAATTAATGACGCCAAGATTTTGAAAGCCATTTCTTGGTTTAGAGGAGAAGCTCCCGAAATTTCAATTGTTGAGATTCTCGGATTGTAGTTTGTTAAAATCGAGAGAATAGATTTGCCGTTCGTCTCTTCAATTTCCATTGAAACATCTTTTAAGACACCCTCGCTGAAACTATTGCTTAGTTCAAAAAGAAGTTCTTTGTTCGAAACAAAATCTTTTTTTATGAGATTGTTATAGAAACTCTTTTCAAACTCCGTGGGATTATCTTTTAATTCCAGGCCCGTAAATATTTTTTCCGGAATATCTAACGAGGATTTAAACTTTAGCTCAAACATTTTTTTTATTTTTTCAATCATCGGCAAAGCAGAATTGTATCCTTGTGCAATAACACCAGAGAGATTTGTAAAATCGGAGTTTTTTCTTTTATCTAATTTTGGTTGAATAACAAAATCAGCTTCTGCAAGTTGCTGATCGTTGAGAATTCTCATCGGGATGCTTACCAGTTGGTCGGCAATCGTCCACGGAAAATTTAATTCTTCTTCGCTGTATAAAGGACTTGAAGCATCAACAGCAACGACGATATCCGCCCCCAAGGCTCTTACTTCTTTTGATGGAATATTAGAAACCAATCCGCCATCAATCAACATTAATGTATCTACTTTCACGGGAGGAAGAAGAAGCGTTACGCTTGAACTAGCTCGCATTGCAAGTCCCAAGGGACCTTTATCAATTATAATTTCTTTCCCGGAGATCAAATCGCTGCTTATTGCGCGGTATTTAAATCTTAGGTTGTTATAACTCTCCTCTGCTTGAAGGGGTGCGTTGATTGCGGCAAGATTTAAAAAGTTTGCAGCTCGCTGTCCGGAACTGATTGATGTTGGTATAAGGGGTTTTAATCCTTCCATTCGGAATGAAACTATAGCGCGGTCTTCAGTAATTTTCTGATCTACAAAGAGATCATTTCTGCTGGATTGTTGCGTCGAAAAAAAACTTCCCCAATCTGTTTTTTGTAATAACGAATCAAGATCGTTTATAGAATATCCTGCAGAGTAAAGACCGCCAACCACGCTTCCCATGCTTGTTCCAACGATAAATTCTATAGGAATATTTTTTTCTTCAAATGCACGCAGAACACCAAGCTGAGAAATTGAACGCGCCCCGCCACCGCTTAGAGCCAAACCGATCTTAGGAAAATTAACTGCAACTTTTTCTGTTAATCCGAACGGGAGAAATTTTTCTATTAAATCTAATTTTAGTGTTGTCTTTGTCTGCGCAGATAGACTAGAGGTGAGTAGTAAAGAAATAAAAATTAATATTAATTTTTTATTGAGCATCCGATAGTAATTATGTTTAGAACAAAATTAAACTTTGTGCCTCCACCGGAGGCACAGAACATTTATTTTCTTTTTAAAGATTTTTTCTGTTCTTGAGATTGCTTTTCAGCAGCTTCCATCATTCTCGACATGAATCCTTTTCTCTTGTTCGGATTAGCCACAGGAACAAGCTCTACATTATCATGCTTATGATTAATATAATATTGTTGACCGATAGAAAGAGCATTGAACATGAAGTAGTAAAGATTCAAGCCCGACGGGAAACTCATAAACATTATAGTCATCATAACAGGCATGATATACACCAATGCTTTTTGTGACGGATCTTTAACGCTCATTTTTTGCTGAATAAACATTGTTATTCCCATCATCAAAGCAAGACCGCTGAGAACATCAACATTAAAGAAAGGAATTTTAAAAGGTAATTTGTAAATAATATCAGGCGACGAAAGATTTGTAATCCACAGCATAAATGGCTGTTGGCGAATATCAATCGTTACATTGAATAAACTCCACAATGCAATTAATATCGGCATTTGTAAAAGCATCGGCAGGCAACCTCCCATCGGATTAATCCCGTAGGTAGAATAAAGCTTCATCGTTTCTTGCTGAACTTTCTGAGGATTGTCTTTATTTTTTGCTTTTAATTCATTGATCTTCGGTTGAAGCATCTGCATCTTTTTCATAGACTTCATGCTTTGACGCGTAAGCGGATGAAGCGCAAATTTTATAATGATAGAGAAAAGAATTATAACGATACCGAAGTTGGAAATAAATCCATGTAAGAATTTAAAAAGAGGAAGAAGTATAAACTCAGAAATTGGTCTGATGACGAATTTCAATCCGAAGAAACTTCCGAAATCAAAAACAGTTTGAAAATTTTTCCCGTATGATTTAAGAATACCATAATCAATAGGGCCAAGATAAAGCGTAAATGAATCCTTTTGAAGTTTCTGGTTTTTAAACGGCATTTTCAAACTGGCGCTGTAAATTTCTTTTACGCCGTATTGATTTACAAGATGATTGCCTTCAAAAAAAGCACCACCCTCACTGCTCGGATTATTAGGAGCTAAAATCATTGCAAAATATTTATTGCGGATTGCTACCCAATCAACTTTTCCGTTTATGTCTTTAGTAACTTTTTCACCGGCTTTGGTTGCATCAACAACAACTTGCTCGTCGCCGGAGTATGCGCTTGCATTTGAATGATTTGCTTCATCAACTGAATTTTCTTCCAGATTAACTAATCCGTTAGACCAAATAACATCATATCTATAACTGCTAATAACATCATCCATGTTTTCAAGTTCAACATCAATCTTAGAGGCATAGTTATCGCCGTAAAAAACAAAATTCTTTCTTATTGCTTTTCCTTTGTCCGTCAAAAACTCATAATTGATAGCAACAGAATCTTTACTACTGACTTTATAATAATAATTGGTTGCTGTAGAATTAAAATCTATTGAAGAAGTGTTTACAAGCTTTCCTTCTTTTGTAACAAAGATTATATTAAAGTCTCCGCCATCCTTGGTTGTGTTGACTAATTGAACATGCTGGTTGTAAAAATTCGTGTCTTTAACGTCGGCGTGATACCATGTTTTATATTTCTTAATAAAATATCTTCTAATCTTTGCGCCCTTATTAGTAAGTTCTATTTTGGCAAGATCTGTTTCGATCGTTATTATTTTTTCTGTTAATTTTTTGGCGCCGAAAGGAGCGGGTTCTTCTATGGGTTTTGCTGTTTGTTTTTGTTGAACCGGAGGTTTTACCGCGGCAGTATCTTTCTGCTCTACAGCGGTTGGCTGTCCTTTCTTTTTTTGCTGCGGCTGAGGAGCGGGAGAATTGAAATAGAGCCACACCACAAGAATAAGTCCGATGATTATAAATGCAAATGTTGTTTGCTTGTCCATTTTATTCCTTTATTTATTCTACCGGATCAATCCCGCCTTTGTTAAAAGGATTGCATCTCAAAATTCGCCAGGTTGCTTTTGCCCCGCCTTTAAGTGCGCCGTACTTTGTAATTGCTTGAACCGCATATTCGGAACAAGTAGGATAAAAACGGCAAGAGGGCGGGAACAACGGCGAAATAATTTTTTGATAGAGCTTGATAAAATATATTAGAACATGCCGCATTTTACAATTTCGCTCTGATCTTGTTCATCAAATCAATTACTTCCGGCATAACCTCTTTCAATAAAATTTTTCTGCTGTTTTTTTGATTTATTGTATTAGGCGAGAACACAATAAAAACCCTCAAGTTTTTTATTCCTACTTCTGAACAGATCTCTTTTTTGTTTAGACGATACGATTCCCGTAAAAGTCTTTTAATTCGATTTCTCCAGACTGCTATTCCGCTCTTTCTTGAAACAGCAAAAGCTGTTTTGATTCCACTCGTTTCAGATTCTTTATGAATGAAAAAAACAGCTTTGAATTTTTGAGACGAAGAAAATAAAATTTCTCCGGCGGAATAAACAAGATCGAATTCGTTTTTACTTTTGATTCTTTCCTTTGAAGAAAGACCAAACTGTTTCAATTATCCTTCGTCGCTAACGGTTAATTTTTTTCTTCCTTTAGCTCTTCTGCGCGCAAGAACTTTACGACCGTTTTTGGTTGCCATTCTTTCGCGGAAGCCGTGTTTATTTTTTCTTTTTGTTTTACTTGGCTGAAAAGTGCGCTTCATTTTGTTACCTATTCATTTGAAAGTGTGCAAAATTAAAGATTTTGTAAGTAATAACCAAAGTTGTTAACTGTGTTAGAAATTTCCAACAAGTAAAATGATTTTTTTGAATGTGCCGGGTATTTAAAAGAGGAAGGCGGTTTCCCAGTGACAAGCCCAGCCGAAGTACCTATCACCAAAATAACCGCCGCCGTGAAGAAAGCTTTTTAGAGGGTTCGCTTTCCATAAGAGGGTGCTTATGTTGTAGTATATAGAACAAGCAACGTGCCATATTTAATTGTGTTTCCGGTTGAAAAATGAAACGATATTGAAATTACTTTGTATCAAATTGAACTGAAGTTTTAAAAAGAGTCAGATAAATTTACCTCTGAAACGAAGAACCCTGCCGCAGCAGGGTCCCTCTAGACTAAGATTATTTAACTAATTAAGGTTGTTATTTCATCAAGATCATTTTCTTGGAAACATTTACATTGTTTCCGCTCAACTTGTAGATGTACATACCGCTTGCAAGTCTGCTTGCATCGAAAGTTACTTTGTGTAATCCGGATGCTAATTCACTTTCAACTAAGTTAGCTACTTCTTGACCGAGTGTGTTGTAAACTTTCAACGAATACATTCCAGCATTTGGAACCACGAATTCAATATTTGTAGATGGATTAAACGGGTTCGGATAGTTCTGGGAAAGTTTATATTCCGTCGGTGCTGCAAAATTATCTCCAACGCCTGTAGCGCTATTGCTTCCTGAGATCTTATAAACTTGACCTTCTTTTGTTCCAACATAAACATCATCAGAACTTGGGTTAACCATCATTGCGCTTACACCATATCCGCTCATTCCAAGAGATGTCCATGTGTTGCCATTATCAGAAGACATATAAACACCGTTTGTTAGAGAACTGACATAGATCTTGCCGCTCAAGTCAACCGACATTGAATAAACAAATGTTACGCTAAGAGATGCAACTTTTGTAAAACTCAAACCGCCGTCTGTTGATTTGTATAAACCGTCGCCGTAAGTTCCCGCAAATACTGTTGTAGATGTTGAAGCCATAGACCAGATCACACTATAACCGCATGTTAATTTATTCCAGTTGGTTCCGTCTGTGCATTTGAATACTCCGCCTCCAGCAGTTCCGGCAAATATGTTTCCGTTACTTGTTATGGTAAGAGCTTGAATTGCTAAGAATCCACCGAAACCATTATTGATTTGTGTCCATGTTGTACCTAAGTCTGTTGATTTGTAAACTCCAAATCCCCATGTACCGGCATACAATATTCCGTTGTAAGAAACGAGAGCATGAATGTCTTTACCTGAAAGACTTGTTAATATCCAAGCAGAGCCGTTGAATTTATAAACGCCTTTTTCTGTTGCTGCGAATATTACACCACCGCTGATATTAAGAGACCAGATGAAGGATACATTCATTCCAGTGTTGATAACAATCCAATTCTTTCCGCCATCGGTTGATTTGTAAATCTTTCCGCCCCATGTTCCAGCGTAGATATATCCATTGCTGCCGTACGCGAGCGAGTAAATTATTTCACCTTGTCCGAACGAGCAAATGTTTGTCCATGTTCCGCCGTTATTACCATTGCCATTATTGCCACCAGTAGTATTTGTAATTGTAATAGTTGCGCTTGATGTATTATTGTTCGGATTAGGATCAGGTGTTGAACAAGCAGAAATGGTTGCAACGTTTGTGATGTTCTTATCGAAAGGAATATGTCCGCCAAACATTGCATAGTTAAACTGACCACTGCCCGTGAGCGAATAGCAAATCATTTGGCCATTTATAACACCGCTGATAAAGTTTACCGCTGCGAATGGTGCAAGAGCAGAACCCTTTATATCAATGCCCGATATTGTTAATGTTGTTGCTTGATAGAAATTATAAAGTACGTTAGTAATTGCTGTTCCGTTAACTGTAAGTCCGCCTGTCCAACTTAAAGATGTTCCGCTGATGTTAACAAGCACTACTGAACCATTAGGAACGTTGATTGTTATATTATTTGCAGATGATAAACTGGTTCCGCTTACAGAGAAAACATTTAAGAACGGATCAGATCCGGTTAATGTTAATCCACCGTACTGAAATGATGTTGTTCCGTTTACAGTGTAACTGGAAAGTGTTGTTGATAAACTTTGCAAATAAGATTTTGCTGCAGCAAAGTTTATAGGATTATCATGGCGCAATGTTCCGCCTGTAATACTAACTGGTAATTGCGGAAGATTTGTTGCATGTCGGTAAACGACATTTCCATTATAGATAGCGCCGCTAATATATGTTAGATCACGACCAACAATTAATACATCGCCGCTACCAGCAGGGAGTTGATCGCCAATACTATAGTTAGCGAAGTAAGCATCGCGACCTACGGCAACTTTACCTTGAGTATCAGAAGAAGGTTGATTTGCATCTTCGATAACAAATAAGTTATAATCTTTTGCAGTACCAAGATCGAATGCGGAATTGTTAACCTGTCCGCAATCAACTTTTACTTTTATAGTTAATGTAGCAAAAGCTCCGCTTGCAAGTGTTCCAACATTCCAAATTCCTGTAGTTGAGTTATATGAACCCTGAGATGCAGTACTTGATACATAATTCAAACCGTTCGGTAATAAATCTGTTACTTCAATACTGGAAGAAGAATTTGGTCCTAAGTTGGTAACTTTAATAGTGAAATTAACATTATCATCGCATTGAGGAGTTGGATTATCAACAGTCTTTTCAATTTTTATATCTGCTTTTTGGTCACATATAACATTTACAGTCCAGCTGCTTTCATCAATTACGGTCGCAGAACCATCAACCGGATGTCCTTCCGCGCGTACTGTGTTTACCAATTGTCCGCAATCTTGATCACTTGTCAAATAAGTCATTGTAAATGTTGTTGACTGATGAGGGTCGAGAATGTCTATGTGATTAATTAAATGGTTTCCGGTTTTATTCAACATTGCATCAAATATATCGATACCACCGTGCAATTGAATATCTCCGCAGTTTTCTACTAAGAACGAGTAAGTTATTGTTTCGCCTTTGTTGTATGATTGTTTGTCCGATGACTTTGTAATGCTAACACAAGTTTTATAGTAACCGAAATTGATTGATAAATTATCATTACAATTTAGAGTTGTATTTACTGAAGCACTATTTTTTGTGTACCATTTTACTTGAGTAGTATTGAAGAATACTCCGCCAGAAGCAAAATTAGAAGCGGCCAAACGAACTATGTAAGTTCCGTTAACCAAATTCGGGAACGAATAATGACCGTTAACATCTGTAGTAGCAGCACCAAGAACGGTTGTGCCTTGAACTAATTCAACAACAGCACCAGCAATACCGGGCTCGCCTGAATCTTTAGTTCCATTAACATTAAGATCACGATAAACATAACTGCCTACTGTACTTTTGCATGGAGGAGTACAATCAACCGCAACAGTAACACTTGTTTCAGCAATAACAGTAGCAGAACCATCAACAGGATGTCCTTCTGCACGAACTGTATTTTTTAGATTTCCGCAATCAGCCGCTTTCACTGTGTATTTAGTGTTGGCAACTGGAATCACAAATGTCTGATTAGGATCAATTAAATTGATATGATATGCAGTAGTTCCCCAGAGTAAATTATCAAATACATCAACACCGCCACTAAGCCGAATATCTCCGCAGTTTTCAACAGTGATTGTGTAAGTTACTATATCACCGACGTTATAGGTGGTTTTATCCGCTGTTTTAGTAATTCCAACACAAGTTTTATAATAACCAAAATTGATAGAGAGATTATCATTACAATTTAGAGTTGTATTTACCGAAGCACTATTTTTTGTGTACCATTTTACTTGAGTAGTATTGAAGAATACTCCGCCCGAAACAAAATTAGAAGCTGCTAAACGAACAGTATAAGCGCCATTAACTAAATTCGGGAAAGAATAATGACCGTTAACATCTGTAGTAGCAGTACCAAGAACGGTTGTGCCTTGAACTAATTCAACAACAGCACCAGCAATACCGGGCTCGCCGGAATCTTTTGTGCCGTTAACATTAAGATCACGATAAACATAACTGCCTACTGTACTTTTGCATGGAGTGACAGAACAAGTAAGAAACCCTTTGTCAACTGTTCCGTTATCAAAATTTTCGTTGATTGCTGTAGCAGCATCATTATATTGAGAAAATGTATAGCCGCTTAAAGAACCGCCGCCGACAGCTTGTTCAGCCAACGATAAGAATGCATTTACTGTCATTCCGGTAAATGGTCCGGTTGCGATTGCAAGAGCACCAAGATCAGTAGAGTTGGTTCCAATCTTACCGGCAGCATTGTATGCTACATTTAATTTTAATGCAACTAACTGTCCGGCCAAGACTCCGGCACTTGTAGAAGTTGCGTCGGTATAATTTTGTGTGAAAGCACCGGCAGTCCCACCTTGTGGTAAGAAATTTTTTACTGCAGTTGCTGTTGTTAATGTTAATTTATATGTGTTTCCAATTACAAATCCAGACGGAAATACTGTGCTGAAATATAAATCTCTTATCTTACCTGGTGTGCTATTAGAAGGACTTCCCCATCCGCCTTGAGTAAAGGTTGTAAATCCATTAAGATCGCATTGACCTGTAGCTATGTACCATTTAACTGTTGCGGTTTCTTCTTTCATATCAAATGCAGGTGTTGCTAAAACTAATTTTTGTTTTTGATTTGTTCCCGCCTTGTATACATATCTCGTTCCCTGTGGTATTGCAACATTAGCTTTTACTTTAATCGTTGCGGTACCAGTACCACTATATGTTAAAGTAATTGGCCCTACGTGACCACTTGCATTTGTTGTTCCGGAAGCAGTGCTTAAAACTCCTATTGTTGATGAAATAGTAACAGCAAGTCCAGAAATAGGATTTCCGTTTAGATCCAAAGCATAAATATCAAAAGTTGCATTTGTTCCTTGTGCTAAAGATTGAGATGAAGGAAGCACTAAAAGTGATTGTAATGGAACAACATTGCCGTGATTTATATTTGCATCTGCAACAATTGCAATAGCTCTGTTTTTAATTTCATTTGCCCCGGAAATCTCATTGAGATCAGCATTGTCACTAAAATGCCAGATAGCAAATTGAATAGCGGCAGCTTCTTTGTTAACATCGGAGAGCTCTCCTGCATAACCAGATTTAAACGGAAAATAATTATTGAGTATGTAAGTTATTTCTGATGGTGTACTACCCTCATCCCAATAATCTTCGTTTCTCGCTAAGTGTGTGTTGATATCAATGCAGTAAAATTTTGTACTTACAGAATTAAGAGTTCCCAAAAACAACCCGGCGAAGTATGTGTCTCGTACATTAGTATATGGATTCAAAAAATTTACGCCGGTACCCTCAGCATTACTTGAGCTAACTTGTGCAATGCTGGTATGATCTTGCACCTTGGATAAAAATTTACTCTGTGCAGATACATTTGTTGACAAACCGTAAATAAGTGATATAAAAACGATCACTCTCAATAACAGTTTAGTATACATTTTCACTTTCTTTCTCCTAAGGTTATTCTTTTAAGTGGTAAGTAAAGGGCAAGACGAATGCCATAGGAAAACCCATTTTTTCGATTAAAAACAAAACCTTTCTGTTTTTTTTTAATCAGAATTGTTTCAAAATGATATGGTTCGAAGAAAGTGAGCCAAATAAAAAACGTTAAAAACGGGTTTCTTTTATATAAATTAATTTTTGACTTTGTTGTGTAAGCAGGATAAAATAGTTGGTTTCAAAGCGAAGGAATTATTAACGGGGTTCGTTATAGCACGATTGCTTTACAAATCTTATCCCATTCTCAATTTGAATCTGTAATTGTAAAATTATCAATAAAAATATTCAGCAAAGATTAATTACAAATTGTTTTATCAAACGAAAAGGAAATCTTCAAGTAGTAAATTTTATATTAATATTATTCTCAAAATCTTGTAAAAAAACTTATGTTGGTAATAACTTGAAAAAGAATAAGATCGTTCCTAAAAATCTACTTTTAACATGCTCGTTTGGAATCTTAATTTTATTGAGTAAATTGTTGAAAGAAATTCTGATCAAAGTATTAACTTTTTCTATCCCACCAAAAGGGCATGGCCACAAACAAAAAGAATATTGTTGTAATTGAAGATGACGAAGGAATTACTCGTTTAATCAAATTCAAACTTGAAAAAGAAGGTTACGAGGTTAAAAGCTTTTTGAACGGCGAAAAAGTAATTGAGTATCTTGTTCGAAGCCGACCTGCATTAATAATATCAGACGTTATGATGCCGGTTATTGATGGGCTAACTCTTCTTAAAGAAATTAAAGCCGATTCCAGAATTTCTGATATTCCGGTAATTATGTTGTCTACGCATTCACACGAAAGTACTGTGCTTGAGTGTTTAAGAGCAGGAGCGACAGATTATGTTACCAAGCCCTTCTCGACAACAGAACTTTTATTGAGAATTGAAAAAACACTTCTTAAGTAATCAAATCTCTTTTATTATATTTATAACTATCTGTTATTAACAAATTAGATCGGATATTTATTGTCTACCGGTTACAATTTTTATATACTAATAGCCCTGTTCACACTATTGCTGTTTGCATACTTTTTTATGGCATGTATTTTCTTGCTTAGGTTGGCAAGCTTTCTGAAAACAAGACGGCAGGAAAAATTCATCTCGAAATGGCAAGATCACATTTTTAACTATCTTTATTCAACCGAGGACCCGCAAAACCTTATATCCAGAATTCCAAAATCGAAATACAAATATTTATTTTCTTATTTAAGAACATTTTTATTTAATCTAAAAGGAGAAGACCTAAACCGGCTTAAGCAATTAATAACCGAAACAAGTCTGCGGGAATATTTTTTCAACAAACTTGATAAACTAAGCATAAAGAATAAAGTTGAAGCAAGTTATTTTTTAAGGTATATCAATACCGAAGAGACTGTTAATTTACTGGTAAAAAAATTACACTCATCCAACAAGTTGATATTTAGAACAACCGTAGAAAGTCTTGCCTATCTTAATGCATACGAAAAAATTAATCTCATAATAGATATTGCTAAAAAAAGAAAGAACTTAACCAGCGACAGTATTTTGTCAATAATTCTAAGGTTCGATAAATCAATATGCCCAATATTGACAGAAAGACTAGACACAGAAAAATCAGCACACATTCTTCTTGTAATAATTACGGTTTTGTGGCACTTTAAATATGCCGAAGCTCTTAAGAAGGTTTTAAGCATTTTATTTTTTAGCGGCGATAAGTATTTGATCATTGAATCGTTAAGATATTTGGGAGAAGTTGAAAATTTAGATTCCGTTAATGCGCTTAGATTTTTCTTAGGACATTCTAAACCGGAAATACGGGTTGCGGCAATAGAAGCTGTGGGAAAAATTGGAGACACATCACTTGAAGATTACATAATAAGTAAAATGTTAGATCCCGAACTTGAAGTTAAAATTGCTGCAGCGAAAGCAATGTATAAATGCTCTAATAAAAGCGAATACAGACTGCTGGGATATGCCAAAAATCCGTCGAATCAGATAGAGTCAATAATTGCTCGAAGAATAATTATGGAGAAAAGAATTTTAGAAAATGACTAATGTCTTAAGAAACATAGTGCAATATTTTAATTACTTTATTTTACTTTATTTTCTTGCTATAGGAAGCATTTACATTCTTCTAAGCTTTCTGTCATTTTATAATTTAAAAAGGTATTTGAACAACCAAGCGTTTAAGGATCTAAAAGAGGTATTCAAATTAAAAAAATATAAATCGATTTCTTTGATCGTGCCCGCATACAACGAAGAAGCCGGGATATATAATTCAATTCTTGCACTCTTACAGCTTGAATACCCCGAATATAAAATTATTGTTGTTAATGATGGCTCGAAAGATCAAACGCTAAATATTCTAAAAGAAAAATTTAATGCCGTTAAAGTTCCATACCTTCCATTCGATAATATTTCAGCTGAAAAAGTTAACGCGGTTTACATTTGCAAGAACTTCAAAAATTTGGTGATAGTTGATAAAAAAAATGGCGGCAAAGCAGACGCTATTAATGTTGGAATAAATATCTCCGACAGCGATCTAATAATTGTAGTTGATGCAGATTCAATCATTGAAAGAGACAGTTTGCTGAAAATGAGTTACCCTTTCGTTGAAAACGAAAACGTAATTGCTGTCGGCGGAACTGTTCGTATAGCAAACGGTTGTAAGATTAATAAGGGATATGTAGCCAATGTAGATTTGCCAAAATCATGGCTAGCTAAATTTCAAGTGGTTGAATATATACGAGCGTTTATGTTTGGTAGAAATGGATTTCAAATAATGGACGGCATATTAATTGTCTCCGGCGCATTTAGTTGTTTTAAAAGAAGTGAATTGATAAAAGTGAACGGATTTCTTAAAGATTGTATTGGCGAGGATATGGAAATAATAGTAAGAATGCATCGCATATTACGAAAAGAAAATCCGCATGCGTTAATCTCTTTTATCCCAGATCCGGTTTGCTGGACAGAAGCACCAGAGAACACAAAAATTTTAGGACTACAAAGAAAACGCTGGCAGAAAGGCACTATCGCAAGTCTTCTACTTCATAAACAATTGTTCTTTAATCCTCGTTACAGATTATTAGGAATGGTAGTATTCCCATATTTTATATTTTTTGAAATGTTCGGACCCATCATTGAAGCTGTTGGTTATATTATTTTTTTTATTTCATTATTCTTTGGAATGGTATCGTTGAATTTTGCTCTTGTGTTGTTTTCAGCGGCAATTCTTTACGGGGTTGTTCTTTCGCTCCTTTCAGTAATTTTAGAAGAGCTAACATTTAGAAGATACGAACGAGTTTCACAGCTTATAGAATTATTCATTATTGCCATATTCGAAAACTTTGGATATAGACAGCTTACTACCTGGTACCGTTTTATGGGTTCGTTGGAATATTTTTGGGGAGATAGAAAATGGGGGCACATGGAAAAGAAAGGTTTTTCTTCTTAACGAGTCAATTTAACGAAAGTAGGTTTTAAGAAATGAAAAACAAATTGAAAGACGCACTCAAATATTTCACCTCCTCGTCGCTGGCAATCTTGCTTATTTTTTTTCTGATTCGATTATATGAAATTCTATTTGTCTGGAACAACATAATAAAGCACAGCATTCAATTCAATCTTTTGTTTATATCATTCTTTTCGGAAATCAACATCTTTTTCGAAATAGCAGCGATATTCGGAGTTGTATTTATAATTCTATATTTAGTACACCAAAAAACATCAAAGATAGTTTTAAATGTTTCCCTTACATTAGTGGTAATCATATATCTGCTGCTCGATTTATATTTTACAAAAACTTCAATTCCTCTCGGCTCTGATCTATTCGGCTATTCAATGTTCGAAATAAACCAAACCGTTACTTCCAGCGGCGGATTGAATCCCATCTATTTTATTTTATTAATTTTATTTACCGGCATTATTTCGGGAATAATATTCTTATTTCATAAGATCCGACTCAATTTTACTGTAATAAAAATTTATTGTATTCTAATTGCCGGCTCATTGATTTTTGGAACTGAACTTAATCCCCAACCGCAAAATTTCTCAAACACATCAGAATATTTTTTAGCAGTAAATAAGCTGGATTTCTTTACAGCTAAAACATATTCGTATTTTTTTGAAAAAGAGCTCGATCTACCCGTTTCTAATTATTATATCGATTCGGGCAAAGGAGAAGAAGTTTTCTTTAAGTACACAGACAGTAATTACCCATTTCTTCATGAAGAAAACACAAAAAATGTATTATTCAATTTTTTTAATATTGGCGAGAAGAGACCGAATTTTGTTTTTATTATTACAGAAAGTTTGGGCAGGGGATAC
>QYQI01000169.1 GCA_007280825.1 Ignavibacteriales bacterium
GCACCAGCACCGCTTCCGAAAATGCCTGTTACTCTGAAAGAAACTATAAGATCATACTGTGAAGATAATCTTGCAAACGCTCCAAGATTGGGAATGGAATATCCCACAATTGAAGAATTTAATAAAGATGCTTATGCACTTGAATTCTTCGGGCGAATATTTGCAGGAAGTAAAAAATCACCATTGTACAAAGTTATTGTTGAGGAGAAAAAACTTGCACCTTCCGTTATGGCGCGTCAAGGCAGCAGCGAAATTGCTGGATCGTTTGATATTGCTATCACTGCTTTCCCAACTGTAAAATTAGGCGATGTTGAAAACGCAGTTAAAGAAGCATTCCAGAGATTTGAAAAAGATGGCTTTACTGATAAAGATGTAGAACGGCAGAAAGCAGGAATCGAATATGGATTTTACAGCCAGAGCGCAAGTGTTTTAGGTAAAGCAATGCGTCTTGGCGATTATAATATTTTTAACGGTTCACCGGATTTTATTGCAACCGATCTTAAAAACAGAATGAGTATTACCAAAGAAGATGTATGGAGAGTATATAACAAATATATTAAAGGCCAAAATTATCTTCTCACCAGTATTGTTCCCAAAAGCAAATCAGATTTAGCGGCGCCAAATTCTAAATTGTGGGTCGTTCAGGAAGAATCAATAGAGAAACAGGGAACAAAGAAAAAAGATTTTGTAAACACTCCTTATGTACCTATTCCATCGAAGATTGATAGAACAAAAGAACCGGTTAAAGGTCCAGATCCGGTTGTAAATATTCCTAAAATTTGGAAAGATAAAACTACAAATGGAATTTCAGTTTACGGAATTAAACAAAGTGAATTACCGCTGGTTCAATTCTCAATTATTCTAAAAGGCGGAATGCTTTTAGATAATCCCGATTTGATTGGAGTTGGTTCATTAACTGCACGTTTGATGAACGAAGGGACTAAAACAAAAACACCAATAGAACTGCGGGAAGCAATACAAGATTTAGGCGCAAACATAAACGTTAATGGCGGAAGTGAATCAATTACAATTTCAGGAAGTTGTCTTGAAAGCAAACTGAATGAAACTTTTGCACTTGCAAAAGAAATGTTATTCGAACCGCGTTGGGATGAAAAAGAATTTGAACTTGCCAAAAGCCAAACCATTGAAGGATTGAAAAGAACGGAAACTTCGCCCGCATCAATTGCACAAAGTGTATTCAGTAAATTGGTTTACGGTGCAGATAATATTTTAGCAAATGATTCTACAGGAACAAGAAAATCAGTCGATAAAATTACTCTCGATGATCTGAAGAAATATTATGATCAATTTTTCTCTTCATCTGTTGCGAAGATTACAATTGTCGGAGATATTACAAAAGAGAAAGCCGTTCCATTATTTAACGGATTAAAAGATTGGAGCGCTAAAGAAGTTAAGATCCCGGATGTGAATGTAACCGACAATACAAAACCGGGAGTTTATTTTGTTGATGTTCCTAAGGCGAAACAATCGCAAGTTTTTGTCGGACATATAGGACCAAGCTACACAGATCCGGATTATTATAAAGCTGTTGTAATTAATCATTGGCTCGGCGGAGACTTCAACGGAATATTGAATATGATCTTACGTGAGAAGAAATCATTTACTTATGGTGCCCGTTCCCGTTTTAGAGGAGCAACATATGCGGGACAATTTCTTGCATCTTCCGCAGTACAATCAAATTCAACTTTTGAATCAGCTCAAATTGTTCGAGATGAAATAAAGAAATATGTTGAAGGAATTTCGAAAGAAGATTTAGATCAGATCAAGAGCACATTGTTAAAAAGTAATGCCGGCAGATTTGAAACTTTGATGCAGCTTGCTGGAATGTTGCAGCCGGTTGTGATGTACAATCTTCCATTTGATTATATCAAACAACGGGAAGCAATTGTACAAAAAATGACAACGGAAGAACACACAAAACTTTCACAAAAATTTATTCATCCTGATAAACTGGTTTATTTAATTGTTGGTGATAAAGCCACTCAATTTGATAAACTAAAAGAACTTGGTCTTGGCGATCCAATTCTATTGGATAAAGACGGAAAAGTTGTGAACTAAATAATATTAATGCCGAAGGCATCCCTTCGGAAGAACAAGAGCAAGAGCATGAGTTTAAATCGTGCTCTTGCTCATGATCTTGCTCTGCCTCCCTGAATCCTTTCTAAATCCTCTGCATCATATCAGCACAAAAAATTTTTAAGGAGAATAATATGCAGAATATAATAGAAGGAACGGATTCCAATTTCGCACAAGAAGTTTTAGAATCTAACACGCCGGTTTTAGTTGATTTTTGGGCGCCTTGGTGCGGACCATGCAGAATGGTAGCTCCGGTAGTAGAAGAAATTGCAAACGATCTTGCCGGAAAATTAAAAGTTGTAAAAGTAAACACAGATGAAAATTCTGGAATATCTGCACAATATGGAATTAGAAGCATTCCAACTTTAGGAATTTTCAAAGATGGAAAAATGGTTGATACTGTAATCGGCGCAGTTCCGAAATCTCATTTAGTTAGTAAAATTAATCCGCATTTAAATATTGTCAATTAGTAAATCTTTTCTTATGTGAGACGCTCCATGGATCGTCTCTACATTTAAAATAAAAAGTCCTCAAAATGTTGAGGACTTTTTTTCTGCAAACAGCAAACTGGGAACTATCTAATCACCGCACCATTGCCTTGTATCTGGTAAACCTTTGCAACTTTCTGGTCAGCACAGCAGTTTTTTCCTTTGGAATCTTTAGCATCTTTGGATTTATCAGCGCAGCAACCGCCATCCTTTTTTCCCTTCATTTCTTTAGTTGCTTTTGCATCTTGAGTTTTACTTTCTTTTGTTTCATCGCAAACGGCTTTGGGATCAACCTGAGAAACAATTCCTTCCACCAAAGCGGTTTTACCTTTACTATCTTTTGGAAATACAATTACGCCGTCTTCAACTTTTACTTTGATCTTCTCATTCTTCTTTGTACCTGCAATTTCAATCCAGCATCCTTTATCTTCGCAAACGCCGAGAATTTTTCCTTCAACAAGAACTACCTTGCCGTCAAATTTATCCGGTGAAGAAAGAATTTTCGAAATAGAAGTTTTTTCTTTTAGAGTGATCGCTTTTCCATATTTCTGATCTTCTGCTTTTACAAAAGTTATAGCTAAAAGAAAAACCAATACAATTAATCTTTTCATTAAAACTCCATTATGTTTTATTATTGATGGCTGCAAAGTTAAAAGAACTGCACCGTTTATGCAATCCATTTTTGCATTGATTATATTTGAGTAAACAGCAATCAGCCATCAGCATTCAGCTTTTGAGCTGATAGCTGAAAGCCGAAAACTGAGAGCTAAAAATGTTTTGCCAAGTTGTATTTCCATTGCCATTTAGAAAAGCGTTCACTTATTCAATTCCGGATGAATTGACCGATTCCGTAAAAGTTGGTGTACGTATAGTTGCGCCGTTTGGTAAGCGTGTGCTTACGGGATTCGTAATAGCTAATTCTAAAACTGCAGATATAAAAGAAAAAATAAAACCGATACGCGACGTACTTGATGAAAAACCAATCTTCGATAGAACCGCGCTTAAATTTTATGAATGGATATCCGAATATTACATGAGCTCGTTAGGCGAAGCTCTTAAAAATTCTGTACCGTATGGAACAGAGATTGAATCTAAACGCAGAATTGTAAGTGATAAAGATTTTTGTGAAAAGCTTTTAAATCAAGAAAGAAAGAAAACATCGCTCCGCGCAAAACTTCTCACTGTATTTTCTCAAAAAGAAGTTCATAGTATTTCTACTCTTCAGAAAGAAGTGAAGAATAAAAATATTTATTCATTACTCCGTTCGTTCGAAAATATAGGTGCAGTAACTCTCCTTAATGAAACAAGTACTGCAAAAGTTAAAGCGAAAAAGATAAAATTTGTAAAGCTTGAAAAATCAATTGATGAGATTTATGAACAGATGCCGGAAGTTGAAAAAAAATCTCCGAAACAAGTTGTTCTCTTGCTGGAATTACTTTCATCTAAAGAACCAGTTGCATTAAGTAAACTCTTACGAAAAACAAAATCCGCAGCATCTACCGTTAATAGTTTAGAGAAAAAAGGATTAGTAAAAATTTTTGATAAAGAAATAGAACGCGTTTATATTGAAACATATAAAGAAGAATCGAAACAGATAATCTTAACGGAACCACAGCAGCAAATTGTAAACCGTATAAATGAAACTATAGAAAAAAATATTTTTGAAACATTTCTTCTTCATGGAGTTACAGGAAGCGGTAAGACACAAGTTTATATCGAACTTGCAAAAAAAGTTATTGAGAAAGAGAAGAACGTAATCATACTCGTTCCGGAAATTTCTCTTACACCGCAAATCACTTCACGATTCTATAATTATTTTGGCGATCTCACCGCAGTTCTGCACAGCAGAATGTCTCTTGGCGAGCGTTACGATTCATGGCGCAGAATAATTGCGGGAAAATCCAAAGTTGTAATAGGTCCGCGATCAGCTTTATTTGCACCGCTTCAAAATATCGGATTGATTGTTGTTGATGAAGAACATGATCAAAGTTATAAGCAATGTGATCAGGTGCCGAAATATCATGCAAGAGATGCTGCGATTATAAGAGCTAAGTTTAGCGAATGCCCGGTTGTACTTGGCTCTGCTACGCCTTCCGTTGAAAGCATGTATAATGCGCTTAACGGAAAATATAATTTATTAGAATTACCGAACCGGATTGATAATGCAAAACTTCCGTTGATAAAACTTGTAGATGTAACGATCGAAAAGAAAATGAAACGGATGGAAAGCATTTTTTCCCGCGAGATCCTTGATGAAATCGGTAATCGTCTTAAGAAAAAAGAAAGTGTAATAATATTACAGAACCGGAGAGGATTTGCAACTCAAGTTTTTTGTAATGATTGCGGAGAAGTAGTTACTTGTCCGGATTGTTCTGTCTCAATGGTTCATCATCTGAATAAAAATATTTTGCAGTGCCATTACTGCGGTATAGTTAAACATGTTCCTAAAGCATGTACAAACTGTGGTTCTCTTGCGTTAAAATTTTTCGGAACCGGCACACAGCGTGTTGAAGACGAACTCGATTATTATTTCCCGAACGCAAAAATCGAACGCGTTGATTCTGATTCGATTAGTAGAAAAGGGAAACTGGGAGAAATATTAAACAGTTTTAGAAAAGGCGAAATAGATATTCTTGTCGGCACTCAAATGGTTTCTAAGGGATTGGATTTTTCAAATGTTACTCTAGTAGGAGTTGTTGCCGCAGAAACATCTTTATGGATTCCTGACTTCCGAGCAGATGAAAGAAC
>QYQI01000103.1 GCA_007280825.1 Ignavibacteriales bacterium
GCTTTATTTAAAGTTGAAGGACAAATTTATGCTTTGAGCAATGTTTGCATCCATCAAAAAGCGGCGATAATTTATGATGGATTTATTGAAGATGGAAAAGTTACTTTCCCTTCTCATGGCTGGCAGTTTAATTTGAAAACAGGAAAAGTTCCTCATGGAATTAAAGGTCTAGATTCATATGAAGTAAAAGTTATTGGCGATGATATTTTTGTAAAAGTTTTTAAGAAAGAACTAAAATGGTGATGAAGAAAAAGGAAATAAGAAAAAAGGAATGAAGGAAAGTTTATTAATTCTTAGGCACTTAGGAACTCAGGCGCTAAGGCACTTCATAAATGAAACTCACAAACCAAATAATAATCGAAAAAGCAAAAGAATTAGGATTCGATCTTGTCGGTTTTGCAAAAGCTGATTTACTTCAAAACGAAACAGAAAAATTAAAAGAATGGTTGGATAAAGGATTTCATGCTTCCATGGATTATATGGAACGCAACTTTGAAAAACGATTAGACGTAAACAATATATTGCCGAATGCTGAAAGCGTTATTTCACTTGCGATGAATTATTATACTGATCATCAGTATTCAAATGAAAAAGGTTTTGGAAAAGTATCCCGCTATGCCTGGGGAAAAGATTATCATTTAATTATTTGGGAAAAGTTAGAAATCCTTGAAGAACAACTTCGAGAAATTGATCCTTCTTTTAATTGTCTTACTTATGTTGATACCGGACCTATAATGGATAAAGCCTGGGCTGTCCGTTCAGGAATTGGTTGGTTGGGAAAGCATACAAATGTTATTACACGAGAAATGGGAAGTTGGATATTTTTAGCGACAATTATTTGTAATCAAGAATTTAATTATGATAAACCGATAGAAGATTTTTGCGGCTCATGCAGAGCTTGCCTTGATGCTTGTCCTACTAATGCTATTGTTGATGAATATGTTGTTGATGCAAATAAATGTATTTCATTCTTAACTATTGAAAACAAAGGAGAAATATCTGGCGAATTCAAAAATCAATTTGATGGCTGGCTTTTCGGATGTGATATTTGCCAGGATGTTTGTCCATGGAATAAAAAATTTCTGACCCAAACACGTGAAAGAAAATTTGAACCGAATAAGAATAAAGAAATTCCTCTTCAAGAAATTATTGAAATGAATTCTGAAGATTTCAAAAAACGATTTGAGACCAGCCCGATCAAACGTGCTAAACTAAACGGCATTAAACGTAATGCCGAGTTTCTAGCAAAAAGAAGTTGATTCACTCAGTTAATTAGAATCCGATTCAAAATAATTCCATCTAATAATTATAATAAGTGATTACATTTAGGTAATTTTGTTTTGTAAAATTTGGAGATTAACTAATGTCAAATAATCATCATAAAGTAATAATAATTGGTTCAGGTCCGGCAGGATTAACGGCTGCGCTTTATGCATCTCGTGCAAATCTAAATCCGGTTGTCTTTGAAGGCATGCAACCCGGCGGACAATTAACAATTACTACTGAAGTTGAAAACTATCCCGGATTTGAACATGGAATCCAAGGTCCCGAATTAATGGATGTAATGCGTAAACAAGTTCAGCGGTTTGGTGCACAATGTTTTTTTAAGAATGTAACTGAAGTTGATTTTTCCAATAACCCTTTTGTAGTAAAATCGGAAAGCGAAACATTTTCAGCGGATTCTATAATTATTTCAACCGGTGCATCTGCAAAATTGCTGAACATTGAAAGTGAAAAAAAATATATGGGTTATGGAGTTTCAGCATGCGCAACTTGTGATGGTTTTTTTTTCAAAGGGTTGAAAGTTTTGGTTGTCGGCGGGGGCGACACCGCGATGGAAGAAGCAAATTATCTTACAAAATTTGCATCAGAAGTTACAATCATTCATCGCCGTGGTGAATTCCGCGCCTCCAAGATTATGTATGACCGGGCAAAGAAAAATTCAAAGATTAAATTCATAACTAATGCAGTTATTAAAGAAGTGCTTGGCAAAGAAGAAGACAGCAAAAAATTTGTTATTGGTGCGCTTCTTAAAAACACGAAAGACGGTTCTACGTGGCAAATTCCGGCAGACGGAATTTTTATGGCAATTGGTCATCAACCTAATACTTCACTCTTCAAAGGAATTCTTGATATGGATGAAACCGGTTATTTGATTGTTAAGCCGGGAACAACTAAAACGAACATTGAGGGAGTTTTTGCTGCGGGTGATGTTGCCGATAAAACTTACAGACAGGCTGTAACGGCTGCGGGAAGCGGTTGTATGGCTGCTATTGATGCACAACATTGGCTGGAAGAACAAGAGTTAGTATAAATTAAAACTTAGAGACGCTCTGTTGAGCGTCTCTTTTTTTTGTAAGATGCAATTCTATTTGTCTTTACAAAATCAATTTCCATTTCCGTTTTTCAATTTCCTTGTTAATAGAAATCCTACAAGAAATCCTAAACCGGTCATCGTTACAATAAAAAATGGAATCCATTCTTCATAACCTGTCCAGTTACTAAATAGAAATCCGGCACCTAATCCAAGTCCGACAAATATAGTTAGAACACCGAGTTTCAATAATAGAAAAGGATCACGTTTTGTTCTTAAGAGTTCAACCATCTGCTCGTAAGAAAGACCTTTTTCGATCATCATCTGTTTTTCTTTAGATCGGTAAAAGATATATGATACCCAGATAATACCGATTACTAAAAACATTACGATTGGGATAAATTGTTCACCATGCATTTTATACCTCCTTGGTTATTTATTACTTATGACTAAAATTTTTCTAAAAGGTTACAACAAATTTTCATTTTTCTTATGTAATGATTCACTTATCTTAAACAGAGAATTATTTAGCTCACTACTTTAGACAAGGTTCAGTTATTAAAAGGTTACATATTATTTTCAATTTAATTGTAACCTTGGAAGAAAGTTATTAGTCTAATGGAGTAATGAGACACTTAAGCGATATAGAAATTATTGAGTCTATTAAAAGAGGAAACGTATCTGATTTCTCTCTTCTTGTAAATAGATATAAAGATAGAGCATTTTCTTTATTACGAAGAATTTTGAAAAACGAACTGGATGCCGAAGAAGCTCTTCAAGATAGTTTCTTAAAAGTATTTAATGGTCTAAAAGATTTTAGAAAAGATGCACAGTTTTCTACGTGGCTTTATAAAATAGTTTTCAATACCGGTTTAACGGTCTTGTCGTCTAAGAAAAGAAAAATTGAACAAGAAATGAGTTCGATTGACGAAGAATTTAATCTTGGCAATTATGATAATGAAATCTACGGTGCTACAGACAATGTACGGCAGTATATTCTTAAAATGGTAGATAAACTTCCCGTTCGCGGTGCTCTTGTGGTAATATTGTTTTATATGGACGGACTTTCGCTAAATGAAATTAGTCAAGTGATGGGAACATCATTAGTAAATACAAAAGTTTTATTACATCGTTCACGTAATGCTTTGAAGGATCTGCTTCTTAAGCATAACTATCAGGAGGAAATGTTATGAACAAGTTAACAGATGAAATTTTGAATAAATATATTGACGGCGAATTAGAATCATTTGAACTTGCTGAAGTAAAAAATGAAATCGAAAAGAATGATGAAGTTCTTGCAAGATTAAAAGCATTACGTCTTGTTGATAATTCATTGAAGCAAATGGAAGTTGAATATGCACCGGTAAACTTTTCAGAGAAAGTAATGAAAGCAATCTCCAATGCTTCTAAAGCAGTTAAGCCAAAGATTAGTTATTTCTTTGTAACAATTATTACGCTTTTCTCTATAGCAGTTTTAGGAGTTATTGTCGCAGCATTCATATCTATAGATGATGGAAATGGTCAATCCACAATGTCTCCGTATATGGATAAAGCAAAAGAAGTAATCGGAAAAAATTTAACAGCATTCCAAACTTTCTTTTCAAATCAAAATGTATTATTGGTCGTTTCGATATCAACTTTAATTCTACTTATTACAGTATATTTAACATTTGAGGCACACAAAATTTTTAAGGAAAAATTAAATAGTTATTCGCGTTAATTATCTCCAAAACTCCACCGGAATTGTTCTACTCAGTTATTGGCGTATCTATGTTTCTTTCGATATTTTCACATCCACAATAAAAATAAATAATTATGTCTATTAAATCGGGATTTGTTTCGATAATTGGAAAACCAAATGTTGGAAAATCAACATTGATGAACGCCTTAATTGGCGAACGGTTATCTATAATTACAAACAAACCTCAAACCACACGCAAACGGATTCTTGGAATCTTAACTTCAAATGATTATCAGATAATTTTTCTAGATACACCCGGCATTCTTAATCCGGAATATCTTTTGCAAGAAAGAATGCTTGAATATGTTTTTCAATCCGTAAAAGATTCAGATGTAATTCTTGTTATAACTGATGTGGACTCAGATCCCAGCGGGTCAAAAACCTTCTCGGATGAACGCGTTAAACAAGTTCTTAAAGAAAGCAAAACAAAGAAAATTTTACTGCTTAACAAAATTGATCTATCTAATCAGCCGGATATCGAAAAGTTAATTAATCAATATTCCGAAAAGAGCAATTTTGAAAAAGTAATTCCAATTTCAGCAAAAGAAGGATTCAATCTTGAAAATGTAATTGAAGCAATTGTAGAACTGCTGCCGGAACATCCCAAATATTTTCCTGAAGACCAGATCACAGATGAAAACGAACGTTTCTTTGTTACAGAAATTATCCGTGAAAAAGTTTTTGAAAGATACCGGGAAGAAATTCCTTACAGTACGGAAGTTCTTATTGAAGAATTTATCGAACGAGAAAATGCAAAAGATTATGTAAGTGCAGTAATCGTTGTTGAAAAAGAAACTCAAAAGCCGATCATTCTTGGTGCTAAAGGTGAAGCAATAAAAAAACTTGGACAGGCAGCGCGCAAGGAAATAGAAAAATTTTTACAGCGCGAAGTTTATCTTGAATTACGAGTTAAAGTCCGTGAAAAATGGCGCTCTAATCCCAACATGTTAAAAAACTTCGGCTATAATACTGAGAATGAATAACCCATCTCAAAAAACTAAAAGCAAATTTTTAGGGGAAAGTGCACTCCTTCTAATGACGATTTTATGGGGCGCAACCTTCGTTATTGTTAAAGAATCATTGAATGATATTTCTACAATGCTTTTTGTTGCTATCCGTTTTGGTATTGCCGGTTCAATTTTATTACTGATTGTATTTCTTAAGAAACATAAAATTGTAAAAGAATCTATCTTGCCCGGAATTTTTCTGGGAACACTTTTATTCCTTGGATTTTTTGCTCAAACAGTCGGACTTAAATTTACGAGCGCAACAAAATCCGGATTCATTACCGGTTCCTTAGTAGTTATGGTTCCGCTGTTCCAAACATTAATTGAAAAGAAATTTCCTACCAAAGGGGCGCAGATCGGAACAGTTCTGGTTTTCATAGGAATATTATTTTTATCGAACGGAGGTTCATCAATAAATAATTTTCTTGGTGAACTTGGTGCTAATTTTAATTTTGGCGATGGATTGACCCTTGTCTGCGCGGTTTTTTATGCTTTGCATGTAGTTTATATTGATATCATTTCTTCTAAGCATGATTATTGGATTCTGCTAACAACTCAGATTGTAACAGTTGCAGTTCTCTCATTGGCAACATCTTTTTTCTTAGCGGGATTTTCAATCGAACCTCTGCACATTAGTTTTTCTTCGTATTTAATTTTCGGAATTATATACACAGCAATTTGTGCAACACTTATTACGATGGGTTTACAGACTAAATTTCAAAAAGTTGTTAGCCCTACAAAAGCCGGAATCATCTATTCATTTGAACCGATCTTTGCGGCAATTTTTGCATTCTTTTTACTCAACGAGAAAATTACTAACTTTGGTTTAGTCGGAAGCATATTGATTTTTCTTGGGCTGATTTCATCTGAAGTAATAGATTCATTCTTTGAAAAGAAATATGGCAATTCAACGGGCTGAAATATTAGTTAACGGATTTGTTCAGGGTGTTGGGTTTAGATATTTTGTTGCACGGAATGCCGAACAACTTTTATTAAAAGGATTTACTCAGAATTTATTTAGTGGAGAAGTTTATACTGTAGTAGAAGGTGAACTTGCAATGATAGAAGAGTTCTATAAGAAAATAAAAATTGGACCAAGACATGCAGATATAAAGAACGCTTCGATCAGATGGGGCGAACCAAAAAATGAATTCACAAAATTTGAGATAAGATATTGAACTTACAACATAAGATCGGATTCGGATATGATGTTCATAAGTTTGCCGATGGACGAAAATTAATTTTAGGCGGCATCGAAATACCAAACGAAAAAGGATTGCTCGGTCATTCTGATGCGGATGTTCTTCTCCACGCTATTTGCGATGCTATACTTGGCGCTCTTGCTCTTGGTGATATCGGCATTCACTTTCCAAATACAGATTTAAAATATAAAAATGCAGACAGTAAAGAATTACTTAATCATGTTTATTATCTTATGAAAGATTTTCATTACGAAATTGGAAATGTTGATTCAACAATTCTTTTGGAAAAACCAAAACTTGCACAATACATTCCCGAGATGAGAAAAATAATTGCTAACATATTAAATATTACCATTGATCAAATTTCTGTGAAAGCAACTACAACCGAAGGATTGGGTTTTGTCGGGAATGAAGAAGGTTGTGCCGCACAAGCTGTTGCTTTACTCATCAAACAGGATAAATAATGCTACAGCAAATCATTTCTTATATCGGCACTTTGGATCCCGCATTAATTTATGTGGTACTTTTCTTTTTTGCATTTATAGAAAATATTTTTCCACCATCGCCAAGCGATTTTGTCGTTATTGTCGGTGCAACACTAATATCTAAATCAACTTTAGGAATTATTCCTATTCTTTTGCTTACAAGTGTTGGAAGTGCTATAGGTTTTATTGTAATGTATTTTGTCGGTGAATTCCTCGGTGAAAAACTTTTACGATCCGGAAAATTTAAATTTATTAAACAAGAATCACTCGATAAAGCCGATCGTTTCTTTCACAAGTATGGTTACAATATTATTCTTATTAATCGTTTTCTCCCCGGTACGCGGGCTGTTGTAAGTTTCTTCTCCGGGGTTCACAAATTAAAACCAATGCGTACATTTATTTATGCCGGTGTCAGCTCTTTTGTTTGGAATGCAATATTGATCTTTCTTGGAATTCAGCTCGGCAACAATCTTGAATTAGTTGACAAATATCTTTCTGAATATTCTCAGATCATATTTGCAATTACAGCTGTAATTATAATTTTTGTTTTGGTTAGATTTTGGATGAAAAAGAAAAAGAGTAAATGAATCTCTTAAAGAAGTACATAATGCCTCTAACGCCTGATCAGAAAAAAGTACGCAACACAGATTTATTACTCGGATTGTTAAGCGGAATCTTACTCGGTTTATCTTACCCGCCTATACCCTTACCGTTTTTAAGTTTCGTTTCCTTTATTCCATTTCTATTTGTACTAGAAAAAAGAGAAACCTTGTTTTCAATAAACCGCTTCACTTATTACACACTATTTTTTTTCAATTTGATAACACTGTATTGGGTAGGAAGCTGGACAAAAGAAGCAGATACTTTTCTTAAGATTTCCGGTGCTGCACTTCTATTTTTCAATCCCTTTTTTTATCTGATCATTACTACACTTTATCATCTTTCAAAAAAATCATTTGGAAAAAAAACAGCTCTTTTTCTTTTTCCGTTTTATTGGGTCTCTTTTGAATTCTTATACAGTTTGACGGATCTTCGTTTCCCCTGGCTTACACTTGGTAACAGTACACCATACTTTAAGCTCTTCATACAGATTTCTGATATTGTTGGAGTTTATGGACTTTCGCTTATTATTCTATTCGTAAATGTTTTTCTTTATCTCTCAGTAAAAGAATTCAGGTCAAAGAAGAAATTGAATTTTAAATATTTGTCTTCGGCACTAATAATTTTTCTATTAGTAATTACTTATGGTTTAATAAGAATTAACAACTTCCCCGAATCCGAAAAAAAAATAAAAGTTGGTTTAGTTCAACCTAATTTTAATCCGTGGTCAAAATGGCAAGAAGGAAATTTAGATGCTCAGCTTAATATTTATTTACGCATGTCCGAACAGGCAATAGAAAAGGGTGCAAAGTTTATCATTTGGCCGGAGTCAGCATTGCCGGTTTACCTGCTTTCAGGTAATTATGATTATGAGGTAAGTAGAATTCGTCAGTTCGTTACTTCGTATAATATTTTTTTGATGACCGGAATGCCGGACGCAAATTATTATTTCAATAAAAACGAAGCTCCAAAAGATGCCAAAGAAAACAGGAGAGGAATCTCATATACATCTTACAATTCAATTTTATTATTTACTCCATACTCACCAAAAGTTGAGAAGTACGGAAAGATAAAACTCGTTCCGTTTGGAGAGCATGTTCCATTTGTTGAACAACTGCCATTCCTTGGTGATTTCATAAAATGGGAAGTTGGTATTTCAAGTTGGAATGTTGGTAAAGATCAGGTTGTGTTTGATCTTAGTGAAGCGAATAATTCAATTGTAAAAATTGCAGGAGTAGTCTGCATTGAATCTATTTATCCGGAATTTGTTGCAGGCTTTGTTCAAAAGGGAGCCAACTTAATTACTGTCGTTACGAATGACAGTTGGTATGGATATTCAAGCGGACCATTTCAGCATAAAGAGATTTCTGTATTACGTGCTGTTGAAAATAGAAAATCTGTTATCCGTGCTGCCAATGGCGGAATTAGTTGTATAATTGATCCGCTTGGTAACACAGTAGCATCCACAAAATTTTTTACTAGAGACGTTCTTGTGGGGGATGTGATAATCAACGAAGGACAAACTTTATATTCCCGCTTTCCATGGACCGTTCCTTTGTTCTCTTCTTTTATTTCTATCGTTACAATTATGATTTTTATATTTAAAAAAATATCAACTAAAACAAAAAAACGATCATGAAAAAGAATATTGATCTTAGAAGCGATACGGTTACAAAACCATCTGAAGCAATGCGCAAAGCAATGTATAATGCCGAAGTCGGTGACGATGTTTACAAAGAAGATCCAACAGCAAATGAACTTGAAAAATATGCTGCGGAATTATTAGGCAAAGAAGCTGCGCTTTATGTTCCAAGCGGCGTAATGGGGAATCAGATTTGCTTAAATGTTTTGACGCAGCCCGGAGATGAAGTTATTTGTGAAAAAGATGCTCACATTTTTCAATATGAATCCGGTTCTCCGGCGGCATTGAGCGGATTGCAGTTAAGTTTAGTGGATGGCGTTCGCGGCGTGTTTACACCTGAACAAGTTGAACCATTGATCCGTCCCGAAAGTGCATATTATATGGCTCGAACAAAAGTTATAGAAATTGAAAACACACACAATCGTGCCGGTGGTACAATTAATCCGATTGGAAATATTAAATCAATTTCCGAATTAGCTAAAAAGAATAATTTACTGATGCATCTTGATGGTGCAAGAATTTGGAATGCTTCTGTTGTAACCGGAATTTCTCCTGCCGAATATGCAAAACATTTTGATTCGGTATCTTGCTGTCTTTCTAAAGGTCTCGGCGCACCGATCGGTTCATTAATAGCTGGAACGAAAGATTTTATTAAACAAGCTTACCGCGTGCGTAAAGGATGGGGCGGAGGAATGCGTCAAATAGGAATTCTAGCTGCGGCTGGATTGTATGCTCTTAAAAATAATATTCCACGATTAAAAGAAGATCACGATAAAGCGAAATTGTTTTCAGATAAACTTTTACAATTACCAAATCTTTTTGTTGATACTGAATGTGTTCAGACAAATATTATTATGCTTACTCCTAAAAAATTATCAGTAGAAGATTTCTTAACTAAATGTAGAGAGAATGGTTTATATCTCGGCACAGGGAAAATTGGTGTGATAAGAGCTGTAACCCACATGGACGTTTCATTCCAAGAGATTGAAGAAGCAGTAAAGATTATAGAAAAGATAATTTCTTGATATTACTCTTACTTGTAATATTAATATTTACATATGCCGCAAGAATTTTACAATGCGGTTCAGAGGTTTGAGCGAGAAGTTGTAATTCAAAAATCAGTTAACGAATAATAAATATTACCGTACCAATAATTAAAATTGCTGCCGTTAGCCATCTGCAATAAACAGGATATTTCGTTTTCAGCTTGCCCCACACTTTTGCTAAAATTAACATTAGCACAATAAGAATAGCAGTAACGATCAAACATTGAACAGCATTGTAATTCCTTTCTGAAATATCAATAAGACTCTTTCCCCAAAATAATTCTCTATAAATTAATTGCAGATGCACCCAATAAACTAAGAGCGATTCTCGGCTTACATCTAAGATCATTGAACTGTAATTTTCTTTGTTGTTAAGATAGAACCAAAATATTCCTAAGAATAAAAGAATTAATCCAAATCTTTCTAAAAAGAAAAAAGGATTTGGAATTAACTTAGCTAATTCTTGAGGGAACAAAACATACATAATCACAACACTTACTAAATAAAAGAGTGAGCCTGTAATTATCATTTTCCTTGCAAAAGATTTTTCTGAATTATTTTGTTTGGCTTCAAGGTAAAATTTAGCCACATAAGCACCGCTAAAAACAAATGCCCACCATGGAAAAACCGGAAAGAGCGAGCCATGCATTTTATTGAAATAGTTAGCAAAGAATAGCGGTACATAATTCGCAAAATCTATTCTCCACATCAACGGACTAACAATTAAAATAATTGCTGTTAATATTAATAGAAAATTATAAAAGCGTTTTTCGGATTTGATAAATATTCGTGCAAACAATAAAACAATTAGCCCGGTAGAAATTATTTGAAGAATATCTACTGTAAATAAACTGTTAAGATTTTCCTGTGTTTGATTGTTAAGTATTTTTGTTAATGAGTAATACGGAAGATGAAGGGAGTATCCGATAAAAAATATTAATCCAACTCTAGAAAGCTTGCGCCAAAATTCTTTTCCGAAAGTTCTTAATTGATCAACACCTTTTTGCAATGATAGTACAAATACCATTCCCGATGCGAAACTAAAAGAAGGCGCAACTAAACCATTTATGAAATTTAATGATGGAAACCACCAAGATTCTCTAAGAGCAGGCAAGAGCATTGAATTAACAACATGCACTTCGACCATAATAATAAGTGCAAGACCTTTGAGCGTATCAATGAACAAAGCACGGTTTTTTGGTTGCATACCTTTCTCAATTTTGATTTATTGCAAAATAATCAATAATCTTAATTTTCAAAGCTTTGAAGAAGCTAAAAAATAATTTTAATCCTATTAAATCAATATTTTTTTCATTAGTTTCTATCAACAACAACAATAAAGTTAGGGGGGTTATGAACCTTATTTATGATATTGAAACTGTTGGAGTAGAATTCGAAACTCTTTCTGATTCACAAAGAGAGTTACTACTTCGATATACAGAATTGGAGAAAGATCCGATTAAAAAAGAAGAACTTGTTGACGAAGCTAAAAGATATATCAGTTTATATCCTTATACAGCAAAAATTGTTGCTATCGGTTTGTTAAATACTGAAACGGAAAAATCATTAGTATTATACGAAAGCGATAAAGATGAGGAATGGAGTGTTGAAGAAAAAACGATTAAGTACAAACCGTCGAGCGAAGAAGAAATGCTGAAATATTTTTGGAAATATGTTTCTAAAGCTGATAAAGTAATTTCATTCAACGGAAGATATTTTGATTTACCGTTTATAATGATCCGATCTGCTCTAAAAAAAATAAAACCTACTGTAAATCTTTTGAAATATCGGTATGATTTTTCTCATCATATTGATCTGTTAGAACAATTAACTTTTTATGGATTAACAAAAAAATTTAATCTTGATTTTTACTGCTATGCTTTCGGAATTGAGTCGCCCAAATCAAAAGGTATAACCGGAATGGAAGTTAAAGAACTTTATAAAGCCGGAAGGATTAAAGATATTGCTATTTACTGCGGCGAAGATGTTAAAGCAACTTATGAATTATTTAAAATTTGGAATCGCTATTTAAATATTTAATAATAAAAAATAATTCCTCCATCACTGATTAAATAACAGCATCATTAATTTAAATGAGGTTCTATATGAACACAAAAAAACTAATTATTGCAGTTCTTGCTGTTTTTGTCCTTTTGGAAGTCACCGGATATCTTATTCACAGCGTAATTCTTGCCTCTACATATATGCAGGAAACAGTTTCCAAAGCATTCCGCCCTATGGCTGAGATGCAAGCAAAGATGTGGAGAATGTGGATTGCAGATTTTGTTTTTTCATTTTTCTTTGTTTTCATTTTTACAAAAGGTTATCAGAACAAGGGAATTATGGAAGGAGTTCGTTATGGAGTTTATATTGCATTGTTCATGAACTTCATGTCCGCTGTGGCGCAAAATGTTATATATCCGGTTCCGTTTTCATTAGCTCTTCAATGGTTCATTTATGGATCAATCCAAATGGTGTTGCTCGGAGTTGTTGCAGCATTTATTTATAAACATGCAGTGGCAAAATCGGCTTAATAAATTGTAATATTTTTTCGAAAAGGACATCAATTGATGTCCTTTTCTAATCTTAATCTAAATTGATCAACTCATATTTATTTTTAAGTCTATAATGTTCTACAAATTTTTCAAGTATTGAATCACGAACCACACATAATATATTTTCATTCAATTTATCAATCTGCTTAAAGATTTTTGAAACAACCGGTTCTAATCCTTTTCCTTCTAATTCGAGAGGACCAATTTCATCAATGACCAGCCATTCCAATTCTTTATTAATGCAATTGCCTAAAATATTTTTTGCCCAATCGAATGTTTGATTACTAAACTTGAATTTGCCGATCATTGTTACATCTCTCGTCGCATCTGTTTCAAGCTGCCTTAATGTTCGTGATGCTATATGATAGATAAATCTTTTGTCATCTATAACTGGTTGGAAAATCCCGTCAATATTTTTTTTCTGGGTAGCCCAATGCATTAGTCTGGAAGTCTTTCCTGTGTGAACCGGTCCGGCGAGAATAAAAAGTTTTTTCATTAATACATGCTGTTATGAGTTCTTTTATTATTCAAATTAATCGAAATTTAATTTTGATACAATTCGTACTATAATGAAAGCAAACAAAATCAACAATTCTCAAACGTGAATAATTTTTGTATTTTTAAATCCAGTAAATCTAATGAGGGAATATTGAAAATTCTCGTCACGGGCGGTGCGGGATATATTGGTTCACATTTTGTAAAACTTCTTTCAGAGAAAGGTTTCGAACCGGTTGTTCTTGATAACCTATCAAGAGGGCATAGAGAAGCGATACATAAAAATATTCATTTTGAAGATATTGATCTTCTTGATGCGGGATCACTTTCTTATTTTATTCAAAACCAAATGCCGAGTGCAGTAATACATTTTGCTGCATTTGCTTATGTCGGCGAATCAGTTGAACATCCGGAAAGATATTATCAGAATAATGTTGTTGGAAGTTTTAACTTGATAAAACTTTGTGCAGAAAATGGGGTAAAGAATTTTGTTTTTTCATCAACATGTTCTATTTACGGGAATCCGTCTAAAGTGCCAATCTCGGAAGATCAGCCATCACAGCCGATTAATCCTTACGCAAATACAAAATTAATGATCGAAACATTGCTAAAAGATTTTGAAGTTTCATCAGGTCTCAAAAGTATTTCACTACGCTACTTCAACGCAGCGGGAGCTGATCCATCAGGTATAATCGGTGAAAGTCACAATCCGGAACCTCATTTAATTCCAATTGTATTACAAACTGCTCTTGCAAAAAGAAACAAAGTTTTTGTTTATGGAAACGATTATAATACTAATGACGGAACTTGTATTCGAGATTATATTCATGTAAATGATTTAGCTGATGCACATTTGAAATCATTAGAATTTTTGATTGACGGCGGTAAATCAAATGTTATTAATTTAGGAACCGGTAAAGGAAATTCTGTTCTTGAGATTATTGAAAAAGCAAAAACAATTACAAAAAAAGAAATTCCATTTGAAGTTGTTTCAAGAAGAAGTGGAGATCCGGCAAAACTTGTAGCAGATAATATGAAAGCGAAAAATCTTTTAGGATGGTCACCAAAATATTCAATCGAAGAAATTTTAGAAACAGCTTGGAAGTGGCATTCAAATCCCAAATTTTGAGGTTAAGATTGGAATTCGAAAAAACGTTTATTGAAGGATTAATTTTAGTTAAACCCGATGTCTATCCCGATGACCGCGGTTATTTCTTCGAATCATTTAATAAAAAGAAATTTTCCGGTGGCGGAATCAATTTTTCTTTTGCACAAGATAATATTTCAAAATCAGTTAAAGAAACTGTACGAGGATTGCATTATCAGGTTGGAGAATATGCACAAGGTAAATTATGCAGTGTTGTAGTGGGAAAAGTTTTAGATGTTGCGGTTGATATCCGTTTCGGTTCACCGACTTTCGGAAAATATTTTGCAGTTGAGTTGAGTGAAGAAAATAAAAATCAACTTTGGATCCCACCCGGATTTGCTCACGGATTTTCTGTCCAATCAGAAACTGCAATTTTTAGTTACAAATGCACTGCGTTGTATAATAAAGAAAGTGAACGATCAATTTTATATAACGATTCTGATTTAAAGATTGACTGGAAAGTAAGAGAACCTATTGTATCTGCAAAAGATTTAAAAGCAAAACGGTTTAAGGATATCGAAAAAGATTTTAAATTTTGAATTAAGGAGCTGAGATGAATCTTTCTGTTATTGGGACCGGTTATGTAGGACTCGTAAGTGGAACATGTTTCGCTGAAATGGGAAATAATGTTATTTGTGTAGATAATAACCAAGATAAACTGAAAAAATTGAAGAAAGGGATTGTACCTATTTACGAACCGGGACTGGAAATTTTATTTCACCGTAACATCGAGAAGAAAAGATTAACATTTACAGACGATCTAAAAAAAGCTGTTCTTGAATCTGAAATTATTATACTTTGTCTTCCTACTCCACAGGGCGAAGACGGTTCTGCTGATTTAAAACATGTATTTGAAGTAGCCAATGAGATTGGGAAGATATTAAAAGATGCTGCCACAAAGGATTTCAAAATTATAGTTAATAAAAGTACTGTTACAGTTGGAACTTCTAAAGCAGTAACAAAAATTATTGAAAAAAATGGTGTAAATAATTTTGAAGTTGTATCTAACCCGGAATTTTTACGCGAAGGATTTGCCGTTGATGATTTTATGAAACCGGATCGAATTATTGTAGGCGCAAGCTCTCAAAAAGTCTTTGATCGAATGCGTGCTCTTTATGAACCATTTGTTCGTCAAGGAAATCCGATTTTTGAAATGAATCCCGAAAGCTCAGAAGTAACTAAGTATGCTGCTAACTCATACTTAGCTATGCGTATAACTTATATGAATGAACTTGCAAATTTTTGTGAAGCAGTTGGAGCGGATGTTGAAATGGTACGTAAAGGAATGGGTTCGGATACAAGGATAGGAAAAAGATTTTTATTTCCAGGAATCGGTTACGGAGGTTCTTGTTTTCCTAAAGATGTAAATGCGCTCATCAAAACCAGCGAAGACAATAATTCACCGATCAGACTTCTCAAAGTTGTTGATGAAGCGAACAAACTTCAAAAACTTATTCTTGTAAAGAAAATCTTAAAACATTTCGATCGAAATATTAAAGAGAAAAAATTTGCTGTTTGGGGATTAGCATTTAAACCTAACTCAGATGATATTCGCGAAGCACCGTCAATCTATATTATTAAAGAGTTAATTCGACTTGGAGCTAAAGTTTCAGCATACGATCCCGCAGCTATGGAAAACGCAAAATTTTATTTGGATGATATTCTTGAATACTCGCAAGATCAGTATAGTATGCTAAAAGATGCCGATGCATTGTTAATTTTAACCGAGTGGAATGAGTTTAGGAATCCGGATTTTATTCGCATAAAAAATGATTTGAAGTCGCCAATCATTTTTGATGGACGGAATGTTTTTGAAATTAAGAAGATGGAAGAATTAGGGTTTACTTATTACAGTATAGGAAGAAAAACTGTTGGGCAGTAATCATGCGATTCTTCGTTCACGCTAAAGCGTGATCTCAGAATGACAATTATGAATTAAGAACTTTCTCGTAGTAATCAACATATTTTGGAACGATCAAATTTTTATCAAAATTCTTTACTGCACGATCACGTGAATTTTTTGAAAATGATTTATATCTCTTCTCGTTTGTCAACAGTTCAACAGCATACTTAGCCATTCTATCAATATCGCCAATCTCAGCAATGTATCCGGTTTCATTATGAATATTGAGTTCCGGTAAACCACCAACGGATGTACTTACAACAGGAACACCGCACGCCATTGCTTCTAATGCGGATAAACCAAAACTTTCTGATTGCGACGGCATTAAAAATAAATCGGCAGCATTTAATATTTCTGTTAAGCCATCTTGTTTACCGAGAAAAATAACATCTTTTTGTAAATCGAGTTCTCGTGCAAGCCGTTCGCAGTCCGAACGGTCAGGACCATCACCGACTAATACCAATTTAGCAGGAACTTCTTTTTTTACTTTTTCAAGAACTCGAATTGTATCGGCAACTCTTTTTACGAGGCGAAAGTTAGAAGTGTGAACTAAAACCTTTTCACCGCATGGTGCAATATGTTTCCTAAACAATTCACTCTCTTTTGGTTTATACTTTTCTATATCAATAAAATTGTAGATCACTTCAATATCTTTTTCAATATTATAATTAGTAAGTGTTTTTTCTTTGAGGAATCTGGAAACAGCTGTAACCCCATCGCTTTCTTCAATACTGAATTTTACCAACGGCATAAATGATGGTTCTAATCCAACTAGAGTTATATCTGTACCGTGAAGAGTTGTGATAAATTTTAAATTCTTTTTTGATCTTCGTAAAACTTGTCTTGCAAGATATGCGCTCACTGCATGCGGAATTGCATAATGGACATGCATCAAATCTAATTCTTCAAAATCAATCACCTCGAGCATCTTACTTGTTAAAGCCAGGTCATAGAGTGAATGCTCAAATAAAGGATATGTACTAAGTTCTACTTCATGGAAAAAAACATTTTCAAAAAATTGATTTAATCTATGAGGAATTGCATAACTGATAAAATGTACTTGATGCCCAAGTGAAGCTAATGCCAAACCAAGTTCGGTTGCAACAACACCACTGCCGCCGTATGTAGGATA
>QYQI01000021.1 GCA_007280825.1 Ignavibacteriales bacterium
CTTAAATACTGGGAAAGGTGCCAAAAGTTAATTGAATTAAATAATATTCAGGATCATATTAAAATATTACCTCCTTTAAAAAATGCGAATCATCTGATCGCGATTGCAGATATCGTAGTATCAAGTTCTATTTTATCTCACTTTTCCAGACCAGTTATTGAGGCTTGGGCAAAAATGAAACCTGTTATCGCCGCTAAAAGTATTCATTCAATCGAATATATTGAAGATGGTACCAATGGGTTACTTTATGATCCAGCATCGCCTAAAGAATTGAAAGAGAAAATAAAAATGATTCTAGAAAACTCTGCTTTACGTTTACGTATTAGCGAGAACGGTTATAAAAAGGCACAGACAATCTATAATGCTAGAATTAATACAAAGATTATCATCGATGAGTCTAATCGAATTATTAATATATAAGCTGTAGTTAATAGGAAAATTTCTTATATGTATATCTGTAAATACTGTAATAACAAAGCTGTTATTAATTATTTTATATTGCGTGAAATGATGTTTGGGTTAAGAGATGAATTTGAGTATGTAGAATGTGCAAATTGTAATAGTATACAAATCGTAGAAATTCCTTCTAACTTGGCAAAATATTATCCACCCAACTATTTATCTTTTGAATTGAAACATGAAAACAAATTGAAGAACTGGCTTAAACTCAAAAGATTTGATAATTCATATACAGCTAAAGGATTAATTGGAAAAATTGTAAAAAAAATATGGTGGGCACCACCTATTGGTGATTTCTTGAGGATTGCTAATATTAGACTTACAGATGCAATCCTTGATGTTGGCAGTGGTGAAGGTGAGTTATTATTTCTGATGCACCAGTATGGATTTTCTAATTTATCCGGGATTGATCCATTTATTTGCGGCAGTAAAAATCCATTTAAGGGATTAAATTTTTTTAAGGGAAGTATTCAAGATGTCAACGAGAAATATGATCTTATCATGTTTAATCACTCTTTAGAACATGTTGCTGATCCCATAAAAGATTTATTAAAAGCGGCTACATTATTAAACCCAAATAAGTATGTATTAATTCGTATTCCCGTTGTTGGTGGCTATGCCTGGAGAACATATGGTGTTAATTGGGTTCAGTTAGATGCACCCCGTCACTTGTCAATTCCAACAGTAACCGGAATTAGAGAATTAGCTGCTCTAACTGGGTTCTCTTTGGATAAAGTAATTTATGAATCTTGGGATTTTCAGTTCTGGGGAAGTGAACAATTTCAAAATGATATTCCTCTTCATGACAATAGATCTTTATGGTTTAAGTCAAAGGAATCAATTTTTTCAAAAAAACAGATTAAAGACTATAAAAAGAAAGCCAAACAACTTAATCAGAATAACGATGGTGATATGGCTTGTTTCTTCCTTCGCAAATTATAATTAATTTCTTGGAGCAGAGTGTTACCCTCGGTAGATATATTAATAGTAAATTGGAATTCCGGTACATTATTATTAGAGTGTATTCGTTCAATTAACAATGCAGTTCAAAATACTTTTATTCTGAACAGAGTTGTTGTTATAGATAATGCATCGAACGATGGGTCGCTTGATAATCTTGAAAATATAAATCTACCTTTGACGATAATTAGAAATGCTCAAAATTTTGGTTTTGCAAAAGCATGCAATCAAGGCACCCAGGCAAGCGAAGCAGATTATTTATTATTCCTAAATCCGGATACACTTCTTTTTAAAAACTCATTAAATGAACCAGTCGCATTTATGCAAGAAATAGGGAATGAGTTTATTGGAATTATTGGAATCCAATTAATTGATGAAAATAATAATGTAAGTAGAACTTGTTCAAGATTTCCAAATGCATTTAGTTCGGTATATATGTCTTTAGGCTTAGACAAGCTATTTCCAAAAATTTTCCCCGGTCATTTTATGACCGAATGGGATCATCAGGAGAGCAAAGTAGTTGATCAAGTAATGGGTGCATTTTTTTTCATTCGAAGAAATCTCTTTGAAAGATTAAACGGATTTGACGAAAGATTTTTCGTGTATTTCGAAGACTTAGATTTTTCATTGAGAGCTAAAAAGTTAAGCTACAAAATTTATTATTTATCATCGGCTCAAGTATTTCATAAAGGTGGCGGAACTTCTGAAAAAGTAAAAGCAGATAGACTTTTCTACATTTTACGAAGTAAATTATTATATGCAAAAAAACATTTTCACAAAATTTCTTTTTTAATTATAGCTGCCACAACTTTTTTTATTGAACCAGTTGTAAGAATTATTGGTTCGATGCTCAAAAATTCTTTTAATGATGCTGCTGAAATTGTGAAAGCTTACAAAAAACTGATTACAAATTTTAATGAATAATCGAAAAAAAATATCAATAAAGATACTTGCATTAACACGGTATAGTACTCTTGGGGCAAGCAGCAGGTTTCGTATTTACCAATACCTTCCTTATTTGCAAGAACATGGTTGTGAATTTACTGTACAACCGTTACTAAGTGATAAGTATATAAATCATCTTTACAATAAGACGCCTCTTCCATTGTTGGAGATTATAAAAAAATATTTCGAAAGAGTTTTATTGCTGCTCAGAAAGAATAAGTTTGATATTATTTGGCTGCAGCAGGAAGCATTTCCATGGATACCGGCATGGTTTGAAACAGCTTTGATCAAATCAAATGTTCCTGTTATCGTTGATTATGACGACGCATTTTTCCACCGCTACGATCAACACAGATCAAAATTAGTAAGGTGTTTTCTTAAGAATAAAATTGATATAGTAATGAGTTGTGCAGAAGTAGTAATTGCCGGAAATCAATATTTAGCCGAACGAGCTATTAAAAATAAAAGTAAAAAGGTTATTATATTGCCAACTGTTGTGGATACTGAAGTTTATTCACCCAGCTATTCACCGGCAAATGAATTATTTACTATTGGTTGGATAGGATCACCACACACAGCAAAGTATTTAAAGATTGTCGAAGATGCTCTGTATGAAGTTTGTAAGGATGGTAACTCAAGAGTTATAATTGTCGGATCAAAAAATATTGAGTTGAATAGTATACCAATGGAAATAAGAGAATGGAGTAATTCTTCTGAAGTAGAAGAGATCCAACGTTTTGATGTTGGTATCATGCCTTTGTTAGACAGTTCATGGGAAAGAGGTAAATGCGGTTTCAAACTTATTCAATATATGGCTTGCGCAAAACCTGTTGTCGCTTCTCCTGTTGGAGTGAATAAATTAATTGTAAAGAATAATGTGAATGGTTTCTTAGCTAACAATTACGATGAGTGGGTAAAATACTTAACAATTCTCAAGAATGATTTTGATCTAAGAAAAAGAATGGGAATAGAAGGTAGAAAATTGGTAGAAGAAAAATATTCTTTGCAAGTTAGTGCACCTAAATTATTTCAATTGTTCAGTAATGTATTACAGGAAAAATCGTGATTGATAAAAAGAAAAAAGTACTAAACATTATAACTCTCTTTAGTGTTGGTGGTGCAACAGAAACTGTTGTTTCAATGGCTGAAGGTTTGATTCAGAAAGGTTACGAAGTTCATATAGCAACCGGTCCTAATATTCCAACAGAAGGAAGTATGTATGAAATCACAGAAAGAAACAATATTCCGGTTTTCACATTCCAAAAGTTAAAGCGAGCTATTAACCCAATAAACGATCTATATATTATTTATCAACTGTACATCTTTATTAAAAAAAATAATTATGATATTGTACATACACATAGTTCTAAAGCGGGCGTGGTAGGAAGGATTGCCGCATGGTTAGCTGGAACACCGGTTCGTGTTCATACAATTCATGGTCTGCCTTTCCATGGATACCAAAGCTGGATGCTGCGTAATTTGTTCAAAGCAATTGAAAAATTTTCTGCAATGATTAGTCATAAACTAATTTCAGTTACACACACAATAGTGGATGTTATGGTTAAAAGTAATATTGCACCGCCTAATAAATTTGTAGTAATCAGAAGCGGTTTTGATATTGATAAATATGTAAACTATCAATTTGATAAAACGAGCATAAGAAAGAAATTTAATCTAAGCGAGAATGATATTGTCATTGGAAAAATATCCCGTATCTCTATTCTTAAAGGTCATAAATATCTCCTCTCTGCTTTTGATCTAGTAAGCAGAAAAATTCCCAACGCTAAATTAGTATTGGTTGGCAACGGAGAATTTGAAACTGAACTCCGATCAATTATTTCTCAAATGAATTTGAACGATAAGGTTGTTTTCACAGGTCTCATTCCACCTGATGATATACCATCCATTATTTCGATGCTCGATATTTTAGTTCATACATCTTTACATGAAGGTTTAGCTCGCGTTCTTCCTCAAGCAATAATGATGGGAAAACCGGTTATTTCGTTTGATCTCGATGGGGCACATGAAGTAATTAAAGATGGAATCAATGGTTATTTAATCGAGCCGGAAAACGTTGACCTTCTTGCCGATAGAATTATCGACTTAGCCGGTGATTTGGGGAAAGCAAAAAAATTTGGTCGAAATGGAAGAGAATTATTAAAAGATGAATTTAGCAGCAACAAAATGGTTGAACAGATACATGCACTTTATACAAAATTATTAGCGAATACTAAATATTAATTCTAACGGACTTGTAAACTTGTAAACCTGTTCAAGTATTTCATGAAATAAAATAGATATATATCGGAAATTAGAATTATCAATAAGTAACTAAAAATGTTTTTTCTCTTTCGTTTGGACAAGTTACGGCGTTTGTTCTAAATGTTATTGCAATTGTTCTATTCACCCGTTTTTTAGGTGTAGAAAGTTTAGCAGCTTTCTCGCCATCATTTGCATTCTTTACTACTACATGATTAGATGGAAAATATGAAAAATCTTAAGATTGCTATAGTTCACGATTGGCTAACCAGTATGCGTGGCGGAGAAAAAGTTTTGGAAGTTCTTTGCGAACTTTATCCCGATGCAACACTTGTTACTCTTCTTCATAATAAAAGTATGTTATCTCCTGCCATCGAGAAGATGAATATTAAAACTTCTTTCATTGATAAACTTCCTTTGAAAGAAAAAAAATATAGAAATTATCTGCCCCTTTTTCCACTGGCAATCGAGTTGATTGATTTTTCAGAATATGATCTCATAATTTCTACAAGCCATTGCGTTGCAAAAGGTGCAAAACCTGGAAAGAATGGATTGCATATTTGTTATTGCCATACGCCAATGCGCTACATCTGGGAAATGTATGATGAGTACTTCGGGAAAGATAAAGCGGGATTATTGACCAGAACCGCGATGAGTATCTTCGCTCCACAATTACGTAAATGGGATGTACGAACAAGCGGGCGCGTTCATCATTACATTGCCAACTCACACAACGTTGCCCGAAGAATAAATGAATATTATAACCGCCGAGCCGATGTTATTCATCCGCCGGTTGATACATCTCTTTTTCAACTTTCCGAGAAAGATGAAGGATATTTTTTGATTGTAAGCGCACTAGTACCATATAAAAAAGTTGATATAGCAATTGAAGCATTTAACAAAATAAGAAGAAGATTAGTTATAGTCGGCGCCGGACCGGAAAGTGAAAAACTAAAATCAATTGCGGGAGACAATATTGAGTTTCTTGGATGGCGCAACGATAGTGAACTTGCAAAAATTTACGCCGGCTGCCGTGCTTTAATTTTTCCCGGCATAGAAGATTTTGGAATTGTTCCTCTCGAAGCGATGGCAAGTGGAAAACCGGTTATTGCTTTTGGAAAAGGTGGCGCGCTTGAAACTGTAATAGGCGAAGGAAATAATGCAACAGGATTTTTTTTCTATGAACAGACTACAGTATCATTAATTGAAGCAATCGCTGATTTTGAGAAAACAAATTTCGATCCTTTAACAATTCGTACTCACGCGTTGAAGTTTGATCGCGTTCTGTTTAAGGAGAAGATCAAAAAGTATATTGAAGAAAAAACAGCAGAATATTTCACGAAGTGAATTTGTTAAATATGTAACTATTTTCAATGGATTATCTACGCAGCTCTTTCAGATAAGATTTAATCCCGTTAAGCTTATCCCGAAAGACAAAAATTGTAGTAAACGAAAAAGCGAGAAACAGAACTATTCCGATTACGAATGTTTTTAATAAAATGACCAAACTACTTTCTGAAATACTTAAATCATCAAACCACAAATTCGAAAAGAATCTTCCTATCAAAATCATAACCGCCGTGCTCATTATGATCAGGAATAGCTTAAACATTATATTCTTATCAAACCGAACTCCTTTTACTCGTTTAAGAAAGTAAAGCAGTGCACCATTGTTTATCCATACAAAGATTACCCATGCTATTGTAAGTGTTTCGA
>QYQI01000045.1 GCA_007280825.1 Ignavibacteriales bacterium
ATTGGTTAAAAGTCCGTTTACCAACCGGACAGAATTACAGAGAAGTTCACGAGTTGATGCGCAAATCAAAATTGAATACGGTTTGCGAAGAAGCTAAATGTCCCAATCTTGCAGAATGTTGGAACAATAGAACAGCAACATTTATGATTTTAGGTGATACATGTACACGAAGCTGCGGCTTCTGCAATATCAAAGTTGGAATTCCAAACGAACTTGATCTTGATGAACCAAGACGTGTTGCAGAATCTGTTGAAGCATTAAATCTCAAACATGTTGTTATCACTTCTGTAGATCGCGATGAACTGAAAGACGGCGGTGCATCAATTTTTTCTGAAACTGTTAGATTGATTCGCGAAAGGATGCCGGCAACAACAATTGAAATTTTAATTCCAGATTTTAAAGGTGAAGAAGAATCGTTCAAAATAATTTTACAAAACCCTCCGGATATTCTTAACCATAATCTTGAAACAGTTCATCGTCTTTATCATGGTGTTCGTCCGCAAGCAAAGTATGACCGCAGTTTAGAATTAATCAGCTGGTTCAAAGAGCAAAAACTTAGAACTAAAAGTGGAATTATGGTTGGCATTGGCGAGACAAAAGAAGAAGTAGTTGAACTGATAAATGACCTCTACGATCATGGCTGCGATATAATGACGATCGGTCAATATCTTCAACCGACAAAAAATCATTTACCGGTTCATCGTTATGTTACTCTTGATGAGTTTAAGTTTTACAAAGATTACGGTCTGCAGCTTGGTTTGAAAGCTGTAGAATCATCACCGCTTGTTCGGAGTTCCTATCATGCAGATAAACATGCGGAATTAGTCTGAACTGCAATAGCAAGTAGATTGAATTAATAGCAAATCTTTTCTCATTTCTTTTCTCCTCATTCTCATTTCTGAAAAGTAACTTATAAATCTTCATCCATATTTATAATAATTATTTAAAGGAATCGTTTTTCAGAAATAATTACTATTTTTTAGCAGTAAATTTTATGGAAGTTGTTATATCTTTGGCACGTTAGTTTCTGATGGATTGGTAATCAATTTTACAATATGAATAAAATCATAATCGAAATAAATAAACTCAATAAAACCAGAGAGAAAAGGTTATAACAATGCTGCAACCTTTTTTGTTTAATAAGCTAAGGTAAATTTATGGCAAAAGTAAAAGGAGATATCATAATAGATATCGAAAAATGTAAAGGATGCGAACTTTGCGCTGCGTCTTGCCCTCAAGATTCACTTGAGCTTTCACGCAAATTGAACTCGAAGGGTTATCATTACATTGTTAAGATAGAAGATAATTGTACCGGCTGCACAAATTGCGCTTTAGTTTGTCCTGATGGAATAATAAAAGTATATCGTAAAACAGAAAAGAAAAAAGAAAAGATTGCAATAATTTCAAATGTAACCGGTGATATGACAATAACGGTGAACTCATGAAAGAATTAAAATTAATGAAAGGTAATGAAGCTCTTGCTGAAGCTGCAATCCTTGCAGGCTGCGACGGGTATTTTGGATATCCCATTACACCTCAATCAGAAATTTTAGAATACTTAACACAAGATGCACGAAAGAGAACGGGAATGGTAGTTCTTCAAGCCGAAAGTGAAGTTGCAGCAATCAATATGATTTACGGCGCTGCAGGAACAGGAAAAAAAGTAATGACATCTTCATCATCACCTGGAATAAGTTTGATGCAGGAAGGAATTTCATACATCGCTTGTGCGGAACTTCCGTGTTTGCTTGTTAATGTTGTGCGCGGAGGTCCCGGACTCGGAACAATCCAACCTTCACAAGGCGATTATTTTCAAGCAGTAAAAGGCGGAGGACACGGCGATTACAAATTGATCGTTCTTGCACCATCAACAGTTCAGGAAATGGTTGATCATGTTAAGTTAGGATTTGATCTTGCTTTCAAATGGAGAAACCCGGTTATGATCTTAACAGACGGTGCACTTGGACAGATGATGGAAAAAGTTGAGTTGCCACCACAATTACCAAGATCAACAGAAGCTCCGGCATGGGCAACTGTTGGTAAACCAAAAACACGGGAACGAAATATATTAACATCACTTCATATTGAACCGGATAAAATGCAGGGAATAAATCTGCATCTGCAAAAAAAATACAGAGATATTGAAAAAGAGGAAATTAGATTCGAAAAGTTTGAGTGCGATGATGCAGAAATAATTTTAGTAGCTTTCGGATTAGTAGCACGCATTTGTCAAAAGGCTGCACAACTTGCAAGAGAAAAAGGAATTAAAGTTGGTGTGTTCAGACCAATTACATTGTTTCCTTATCCATACAATGTATTGAATAAATTAGCTGATCAAGTAAAAGGATTCTTAACTGTTGAAATGAATGCAGGCCAAATGGTGGAAGATGTACGTCTTGCTGTTAACGGAAAAATACCGATAGAATTTCTTGGAAGAATGGGAGGAATTATTCCCACACCGGAAGAAATTTTACATAAGCTGGAAGAAAAATTTGTAGGAGAGATGGTATGAATGAAAAAACTATGACTGAAGAACAACATTATGCAGATGTAATTGCAGAAGAGAGCATCTGCACAAATGAAAATTTAGTTTTCGAAAAAACTAATGTCTTAACTGATACACCTATGCATTACTGTCCGGGCTGCGGGCATGGTGTTGCTCATAGATTAATTGCAGAAGCAATTGATGAATTAGATATCCAGGATAAAACTATTGGCGTTGCACCGGTTGGATGTTCAGTATTTATGTACAACTATATGGATATTGATATGACTGAAGCTCCTCACGGACGAGCATCTGCAGTTGCAACAGGAATAAAAAGAGTATTGCCTGATAAATATGTTTTCTCTTATCAAGGTGATGGCGATTTAGCTGCTATAGGAACGGGAGAAACTATTCATACATGTAACCGTGGTGAAAATATTCTGATAGTATTTATTAACAATGGAATTTATGGAATGACCGGCGGACAAATGGCGCCAACAACTCTGGTTGGAATGAAAACAACTACAACTCCATTCGGAAGAGAAGTTGAAGTGATGGGAAATCCATTAAAGATTACTGAGTTGATAGCGCAGCTTCCCGGAGTATATTATTGTACACGAGTCGCGGTAAATAATCCGGTTAATGTCCGCAGAGCAAAAAAAGCAATTCTGAATGGATTTAAATACCAAGAGTTAAAAAAAGGATTAAGTTTTGTTGAAGTCGTCTCGAACTGTCCATCGAACTGGAAAATGACTCCGGTTGAATCTAATAAATGGATGGAAGAAAATATGTTTGCTTTCTATCCGCTTGGAGATTTAAAAGTGCCAGCTAACCAACCTGCGGCAGGTAAAGGAGAATAATTATGCAAGAAGAAATTATCATTGCCGGATTTGGCGGACAAGGTGTTTTATCAATGGGACAAATTCTTTGTTACAGCGGTGTAATGGAAAATAAAGAAGTTAGCTGGATGCCTTCTTACGGACCGGAAATGCGCGGCGGAACTGCAAATTGTATTGCAATCATAAGTGATCAAAAAATCAGTTCTCCTATTCTAACAAAGTTTGATACGGTAATTGCACTCAATCAACCATCGTTAGATAAATTTGAACAAGCTGTAAAACCGGGCGGACTTTTAATTTATGAAGCAAGCACGATTTTAAATCCACCAAAGAGAACAGATATAGATATCGTTCCAATTGAAGCAGCGAACGAAGCAGCAAAATTGAAAAATTCCAAAGTAATGAACATGATAGTACTTGGTGCATTCCTACAGAAAAAACCAATCATCAAAATGGAAAATATTATTGAAGGAATTAAAAAAGTTCTTCCGGAAAGATATCACCATCTCATTCCACTCAACAAGCAAGCTCTTGAAAAGGGAATGGAACTCGCTCAGAATGTTGGAGTGAATGTTTAAGTTTTTGTAGAGACGGGATATATCCCGTCTTTACTCTAAGGTTTTAAAATAACCTTCGAGCCTGCCTATCGGCAGACAGGGTTACTTGCCTGCAGACCATAACATCCGAAAAAAGTTTACTTCTCACTTTATAATTCCATCTCGATTCTTTTTTAGTTATCTTTTATTCAACTTAGTTTCTGGTAATTGATGAAATCAACTTACATTCAACTCTCAGTTGCATTTTCATATTCTCTAGAAAAACTTTTCTACTCTTATATAATAGACAAATCAACTCAAAATCCATTAAGAAAAACAAAAGGCATTTTTGCAACAATTAATCACAATGCTGTTTCCCATACCTTAAACCAAAAAAATAAGGAAGATTATTAAGCATGATAAATTATGGGAGTAAAGAAACAGGTAAGCCCATTCTATTCACTCTGCTCTTTAGTCTATTAACATCTGGTGTTGGTATAATTGCTTTACTTGGCTGGATCTTAGGTGTTCAGGTATTAGCCAGTTTTAGTTCCGTTCTTATACCAATGGCACCAAGCACAGCGTTTTTGTTCATATCGTTTGGGGTTGCAATTTTATTCCGCGTGCAATTTCCTAAAACCAGTTGGTTTTACAAAGCAGGAATTATTATTTGTTCAATAGGTACGTTGATTTCTCTCATCTTGCTTTTTCTTTCTTCTTTTGGAATACATCCCGCGGTTGAACACAGCGGGTTCAAAATAGAAGGATCAATCACCGGAGCGTCATTTGGGCATATTTCACCTTTGACAGCTCTCTGTTTTGTTCTTGCCGGTTTATCATTTCTTATTTCACTATCATCATCTGAACAACGGAAGCAAATGCTCGTTGCTCTCTCTTTTGCTTTTTTAGTTATCCTGGTCTCGATCATACTACTATTGGCTCATCTTTTTGGAACACCGCTACTTTATAGTACTCAATTTATTCCGCCTGCACTTTCAACTTCTTTAGCTTTCTTGTTTCTTGGTATAGCACTGATCGCCTTGATAAGTCCAAAAATATGGCAATATAAAAGTGAACACGATGCCGCTTCAACAAGATCATCCATAATCCTCATTTTGGTTTTTGTAGTTCTGGTAGCTGGAATTATTTCAGCAGGGTACTTTTATTATATACACAATGAAAAAGAATACAGATTGCAAAAAGAGCAAGAGCTTTCTTCTGTAGCCGATTTGAAAATTAGTGAACTCACTCACATTCGAAAAGAATGGTTTGAAGACGCTTCTTTATTTTATGGGAACACTGTTTTTTCTTCTCTTGTTGACCACTATTTTAATAACCCGAAAGATATTGAAGCACATAGGCAGCTTAGAACCTGGCTGAGCCATTTCAAGATTGTAAATCAATATAATAAGTTGAGTCTGCTTGATGCTAAAGGTGTTGAACGATTTGCTCTACCCGATTCACTCGGACCACATTCATCCTTTTTTGAAAATAAAATTTCTGAAGCAATAAAATCCGGTAAGATCACAATTGCTGATTTCTACAGAGATGATTACGATCAACATATCTATCTGAATATTTTTGTTCCTATTCTCGATCCTAAAAATAACAGCCGCATAAATGGCATCCTTTCATTGCGGATAGATCCGGAATTATATCTATATCCTTATATCAATAGCTGGCCTACACCGAGCAAAACGTCTGAGACTATTCTCGTTAGAAAAGAAGGTAATGATGTTTTGCATCTGAATGAACTCAGATTTAAAAAGAACACAGCCCTGACATTGGCTGTCTCTCTTAAGAATAAAAACGTTCCTGCAGTTAGAGCAGTGCTGGGAGAACAAGGTATTGTTGAAGGTTACGACTATAGAGGAGTACCTGTTCTTGCAGATATACACGTAATACAAAATTCACCCTGGTTTATAGTAACAAAAATAGATATGGCTGAAATATATGCACCGTTAAGCGAAAGACTTTGGATGATAATTTTTTTAATTACTGCTCTTCTCTTTGGTGCCGGCGCAAGTGTAGCTGTAGTTTGGCGGCAGCAAAGGGTTCAGTTTTATAAAGAAAGATATTCAGATGCAGAACAGATACAAAAACTGAACCGTGTTTATGCTGTCCTTAGCAACATCAACCAGGTAATTGTTCGTATTCATGATATCAATCAATTATTCAATGAGATTTGCCGGATTGCAATTGAAGACGGTAAATTCCGAATGGCATGGATTGGTATGCTCAACCCGCAAACTAACATTGTAGATGTTGCTGCTTCTGCCGGATTGACGGAGGATTATCTGAATAAAATAAAAATTGATCTGAACGATAAAAAACAAATCGAGGGACCTACACTAAAAACTCTTAGATATGGTCATTATACTATTTCGAACGATATTGCAACTGATGAGAATATGCTTTCGTGGCGTGAAGAAGCACTTAAGCTTGGGTATAGGTCGTCAGCTTCATTACCTTTAAAAGTTTTAGGAACAGTGCGCGGCGTGATCAAATTATACTCGGACGAGGTAGAATTTTTTACTGAAGATGAAATTAAACTCCTCGATGAAATGGCGATGGATGTTTCATTTGCGCTCGAATTTATAGAGCGCGAAGTCCAGCGCAAACAAGCAGAGGAAGCGTTAAAGGAAAGCGAAGAACGTTTTCGATCACTTTATGAAAATTCCACAATTGGTCTTTATAGAACTACTCCTAATGGGGAAATTCTTTTAGCGAATCCTGCTTTAGTTAAGATGCTTGGCTACTCATCTTTTGAAGAGCTTGCTATAAGGGATCTTGATAAAGATGGTTTTGAACCTTCA
>QYQI01000087.1 GCA_007280825.1 Ignavibacteriales bacterium
AAAACACCAGCGGATGCTGGAAGATCTTTTGAAGATTTGCAAAAAGAATCTTCCTTCCGTTAATGAAGAGCTTATCAAAAAAGCTTTTCAGTTGAGCTATGAGTCGCACAAGAATGATTTCCGTGCATCGGGTGAACCGTATTTCAACCATCCGTACGAAGTGGCAATGATTGTTGCACGCGAAATCCCTCTTGATGATATTTCCGTTGTAAGCGCACTTCTTCACGATGTAGTTGAAGACAGCGATATTAGTCTGGAATTTATTTCAAAAGAATTTAGTAAAGAAGTTTCAGAGATCGTTGACGGCGTTACTAAAATAGGCGGAGTGTTCAAAGGGCAGGAGATTACGCAAGCAGAAAATTACCGCAAGATGCTTCTTTCAATGGTAAAAGATGTGCGTGTTATTCTTGTAAAATTTGCAGATCGTCTTCACAATATGCGCACGCTTGAGTTTGTCCATCCACAAAAGCAGAGAAGAATTGCAAAAGAAACTTTAGAAATTTACGCACCGTTCGCTCACCGTTTCGGTTTAGGAATTTTAAAATGGGAAATGGAAGACCTCTCGTTCAAGTATCTCAATAAAGAAGCTTATGACGACATTGCAAACAAAATAAAAAACACACGCAAAGAGAGAGAATCATTCATCTCGCGTTTCTCAAAACCGATTACTGAAAAACTAAGCGAATATCATATTAAATATGAACTTGGCGGAAGACCAAAACATCTCTACAGTGTTTACAGAAAAATGATAATTCAAAACCGGCCATTCGAAGATATATATGATCTTCTTGCTATCAGAATTATTTTGGAAAGCGATGATGCGAATGAGTGTTATTATGTTCTTGGAATTATTAATCAACTTTACAAACCAATTGCCGACCGGTTCAAAGATTTTATCTCAATCCCGAAGAAAAATAATTATCAATCAATTCATACAACTGTAATCGGTCCTGATGGAAAATTAGTTGAAGTACAGATTAGAACACGGAAGATGCATGAAATTGCCGAGCGCGGTGTTGCTGCTCATTGGAAATACAAAGAGAATAGGACAACCAACGATAAAGATCTTGAAGATTGGGTAAGCTGGATACGTGATATTTTTGAACATGTATCCAAGGATGAAGCAACAAAAGAAATCCTTGCAAGTTTTAAGCTGAATCTTTATCAAGATGAAATCTACATCTTTACTCCAAAAGGAGATTTAAGAAGATTGCCAATAAATTCAACTCCGGTTGATTTTGCATTTGAAATCCACAGTAATGTTGGTTATAGATGCATCGGTGCAAAAGTAAACGGTAAAATCGTTCCGCTTGATACAGTTATTCACAGCGGCGATCAAGTTGTGATCATTACTTCAAAAAATCAGCATCCGAATAAAAGCTGGTTGCAGTTCGTTCAAACTCACAAAGCAAAGAATACCATCCGTAAATATTTAAACAAAGAAGAAGAGAAACTTCTTGATTACGGTAAAGAAATTTGGGATAAAAAGATCAAGAAATTAAAACTCTCTTTTACTTCGGATGATCTTTCCAAACTTGTACGTAAACTTAAGTTCGATAACAACCGGCAATTTTTTAGAGCGATTGCACAAGACAAATTAAATTTGGATGAGATACTGAATCCAAAAGTTGAAACGGATGAAAAAGAAAATGTAGAAGTTGAGTTTGATAAATTTGCTAACATTGCACGAAACACTGCAGGCGGAATTGTTGTTGATGGCGATGCAAAAGGTTTTGCTTACACTTATGCAAAATGCTGCAATCCGATTCCCGGTGATCAGGTGATCGGTTATGTAACGATAGGAGAGGGAATTAAAATCCATCGTAAGGATTGCAAGAACTTGATAAATATGATCAAGACTAATGAAGAACGGTTAGTGCCGGTGAATTGGCCAAAATCAAATGGAGCTTTCTTTGTTGCCGGTCTTAGTATTAGAGGAGATGATGTTCCGGGAATTTTAAAGGACATTTCAAACAGTATTACTACTTATCAAAACACAAATATTAAATCAGTAAATATCACAACGAACGATTCAATGTTTAAGGGAACGATCACGGTTTATGTAAAAGATTTGGAACATTTAACGAAACTAATCGAGCGGTTAAAAAAGAACCGTGGTATTTATACAGTTGAAAGATTTGACGCGGAGAATCAATAACAATGGAAAAATATTGAACGAAGAACGAATACTTGCAATTGATTTTGGTACTAAAAGAATCGGTCTTGCTGTTACTGATCCGCTTAATATTTTTGCTTACCCGTTAATAACACTTTCAAATGATTCGAAATTTATAGAGAAGTTAAAAAAAATTATTGAAGAATATCATATAGTAAAAATAATTTTGGGTTATCCGTTAAAAGAAAGTGGTGCCGAATCAACAAGTTCTCTTTCAGTATTAAAATTCAAAACAGAATTAGAAAATAAAATTGATTTAAAGATCGAATTGATTGATGAGCGGTATTCATCTTCAATCGCACGTGAAAGAATCATTCAATCAGTAGTTTCTAAAAAGAAGAGACGTGATAAATCGTTATTGGACAAAAATGCCGCCGCAGTGATCTTAGAGGACTACTTAAACACGATAAAAAAATAAGTGTAAAACTGGTTATAAAGTGATTAATAGATTGACATTTTTAACATTATAAATTATTTTGGATTAGTAATAAAACCAAAAGGGAGCACATCTATGACACTTGACGCACTCGGAATGATTGAAACCAAAGGTTTGGTCGGTGCAATCGAAGCTGCTGATGCTATGGTAAAAGCAGCAAAAGTAGAATTGATTGGAAAAGAAACTATCGGCGGTGGTTATGTAACTGTTCTTGTTAGAGGTGATGTTGGAGCAGTTAAAGCAGCAACAGATGCTGGTGCAGCCGCAGCTCAGAGAGTTGGTGAGTTGGTTTCTGTCCATGTCATTCCACGTCCGCATGCCGATGTTGAATTGATTCTACCTAAACGCGCTAAATAAAAAAATATGCAATTTGCTTTAGGTCTTATTGAAACTAAGGGCTTGATCGGCGCTATAGAAGCCGCCGATGCTATGTTAAAAGCCGCTAATGTAAAATTAGTTAGTAAAGAAAAAATTACTGCCGCTTTGGTTACTGTAAAAATTATCGGCGAAACTGCAGCTGTAAAATCTGCTGTTGATGCCGGTGCAGCCGCAGCTCAAAGAGTTGGTCAATTAGTTTCTGCACATGTTATTCCTCGTCCCGATGATCAAATCGAAGACCTTATTTATTATCCATCTCTAACTACCGGAATTCAAAGGGAAGAAATTGTTAAGAAAGAAAAACCGGTTAAAGACAAAACCTTTGATAAGGAAGTTGCAGAAGAAAGAGCCGAAGAGGAATCTCTCTTCGATGGAACTGAAAAAGAAGAGACTGAAACTGTACATCTTAAAAGAAGAGGTAGGCCTAGAAAAGAGAGATCAGAATCACAGACACCTTCACGTTTGGATTCACTCCGTAAGGAGGCACTAAAAGAAATCGGAAAAGTAGAAGGCGAGAAGCAATTAACTTCCGGAGAAATTCCATCTAATGAACAGCTTTCAGAATTGAATGTTCATGAGCTTCGTCATTTAGCAAGAAGCTTTGATAATTTTCCTATAAAAGGGAGACAAATCTCGAGAGCTAATAGATATGAACTGATCGTGCACTTTGAGAAGATTCGTTAAATCTCATTTACAAAATGATTAAAGATTAATCCCGCTAAGCGGGATTTTTTTTATATTTAAGTATGAAGAAAAAAGTTGTTACTATATCTTTAATAGCAATTTTCTCAATTGGGCTATGGATCTCAGTTGCTCTATCGGAAGTGTATATCACTACAGTTGAGATACCAGTTAGGTTTACAGACCTACCCAAAAATTATGCGGTTGGTTCAACTTCCGTGGATAATGTTTATCTGCAAGTAAAAGGAAAAGGATGGGAATTAGCTAAATTAAAACTTGTGGGAGATACTGAATTTAATATTTCCGTTCATAGGAGAACCAGTAAGTATAGAAGTGATCTAAATAATTTTATTGATGCTAATCCATGGTTAGCATCATCATTTCAAGTTTTGGAAATTGCACCTGCGCAGATTGAATATGAAATTGAAAGGATCGGTTCGAAACGCGTACCGGTTGTTCAAAATTTGAAAATAGATTTTAAACCGGGTTTTGGTCCGGCATCCAAAATAAAAATTGAACCTGGAACTGTTGAAATCTCCGGTCCGGCAAACCTACTTCAAAAAATTGATGCAATAAAAACAGAATTCCGTGAGTTCACTGATATAAATGATAATGTAAAACTCGTTCTTCCATTAGATGTTCCGGATGGAATAACAATTCCAAAGACAGAATGTTCTATTGAATTCGAAGTACAGAAGATTGTTGATAAAACTTTTGAATCAATTTTGATTGAGACCAGAAATGTTCCGCCTAATAAAGAACTAATTCTTTATCCGGCTAAAATAAATGTTGTTTTGCGCGGAGGCATAAATAAACTTGGCAGACTTACTAACGACAGCATAAAAGTTTATGTTGATTTCTGGACTGCTCTGAAAGAAAACGGAAAAACAATAGAACCAATTATAGAATTTCCGCAATTTACAACTCTAACAATAACACAACCTAAAAAACTAGAATACATAATTAAACAGTATTAAAAATGTTTATAACTTTTGAAGGGCTCGACTTTTGCGGTAAATCAACTCAAGTGCAGCTTCTTGAGAAATATCTAATTGATAAAGGCAGTAAAGTAAAAATTATTCGTGAACCAGGCGGGACGCCAATTTCCGAAAAGATCCGTGATATCCTTCTGGATAAAAAAAATTCGGTAATGTCTATAGAAACTGAACTGATATTATTTTCTGCAAGCAGATCTCAACTTGTTAATCAAGTTATACTCCCTGCATTAAAGGAAAATTATTACGTGATCTCCGACCGCTTCCATGATTCATCAATTGCATATCAAGCTTTTGGTAGAAGAATTAATCTTGAATTTGTAGAAGAGCTGCAGCAATTTGTCATCGGGAAAGCAGTCCCCGATCTAACATTCTTTTTGGATATTTCCATTGACGAAGTAATAAAAAGGAAATCTAAAGTAAAACAGATAGAGCTGGACCGTATAGAACTTTCCAAAATGGATTTTTATAAACGTGTACGGAACGGTTATCTATATCTTGCAGAAAAAGAAAAACGCTTCAAGATGATAAACGGCGAACTCCCTATAGAACAGATCCATAAAATTATTCTTGATGAAGTAAAGAAATTAGAGGATTAGAAAGGAAACGATATGAAGTTAAGAAGTAAAATATTATTACTCATCGCTGTGATAATTTTATTCTCCGGCTTTTTAACCCGCGATAATGATATCTATTTCCAAATTAATAAAAGCATAGATATCTTCGGAAGAGTCTACAAAGAAGTAACAATAAATTATGTTGATCAATTAAATCCGGAAGAGTTTATGCTTTCCGGCATTAACGGAATGCTAACATCGCTTGATCCTTACACAAATTTCTTGGATGTAAATGGGCAGAAGGATATTGAGATCATTACCAAAGGCAAGTACGGTGGAATTGGCGCAACGATCGGTCTCAGAAATGAAAACATTACTATTGTTGATTTGATCGAAGGATTTTCCGCCCAAAGACAAGGTATGAGGGTCGGTGATATTA
>QYQI01000129.1 GCA_007280825.1 Ignavibacteriales bacterium
CTATTAACAATAGATTTATCTTTTTGTAATAATAAAGCCGTTCAGTTCATAAAATGGATGAAATTTTTAAATTGGCCTTTCTTGACATTCTAACCTCATAGAAATATATTTACACCCTTTGAAAAATAGAATTTTGTTTTGGAGGCAGTTTTGAAGCAGGAAAGAATTACAAGATTTATAAAACCGGAAGACGCCAATCAAAAATGGTATTTGGTTGATGCAAAAGATCAAATTTTGGGACGTTTGGCAGCCAAAGTAGCCAGAGTCATTCGCGGTAAAAATAAACCGGTATTTACACCTAATATGGATACCGGCGATTTTGTAGTCGTTATTAACGCCGATAAAATTAGAATGACCGGTAAGAGAGAAACTCAAAAAACTTATTTCTCACATTCAACGTATCCGGGTGGTACAAGATTTAGAAGTTTTTCAGAAGTGATGGAAAAGAAACCGGAATTCGCTTTTGAAAATGCAGTTAAAGGAATGCTGCCCAAAACTAAACTAGGAAGAAAATTAATTAAGAAGTTAAAAGTGTATGCCGGTAATGTACATCCGCATAGCGCTCAAAAACCAGAAGTTATAAGTCTTTAATGGAGAGAGTTGATGACAGATAAAATTTTTGTTGGAAGAAGAAAAAATGCTGTAGCCAGAGTTTATTTAAGAAGTGGTTCCGGCAAGATCACCGTTAATGACAAAGAATATGAAAAGTTTTTTTCGCGTAAAGATCATCAAGATAATTTAATGCTTCCTTTTGTTGCAACAGAAACTCTCGGTAAATATGATGTTTTTGCAAATGTGAACGGCGGTGGTATTTCCGGTCAATCAGATTCAATTCGTCTTGGTATTTCAAGAGCGCTAGAAGAAATTAATGGAGATTTTAGAGTTCCGTTAAAAGCTGAAGGTCTTTTGAAAAGAGATCCAAGAATGGTTGAACGTAAAAAGTACGGCCAGAAAAAAGCACGTAAAAGATTCCAATTCTCTAAGAGATAATTATTTAATTAACATTATTCATACTCTCGGATTTGCCCCCTGTGTCTCACGTTAAAAAGAGATGGAAGGCAAAGATGAAGAGGGTAGAAGAAAAACAGGAGAAATCATGTCTAGAGTCCAACTCACAGAACTCATCGAATCAGGCGCACACTTCGGTCACTTAACACGTCGCTGGAATCCTAAAATGAAACCATACATCTTTATGGAAAAGAATGGTATTCATATAATTGATTTAAAGAAAACACAAGAGGCAATCGAAGTTGCTGCTCAAGCAATGACTGAAATTGTATCTCAGGGTAAACGTGTTCTTTTTGTAGGTACAAAAAAGCAAGCTAAAGGAACAGTTGCAGCAGAAGCAAAACGTTCAGACAGTAACTGGGTAAGCGAAAGATGGCTTGGCGGAATGCTAACCAACTTTCAGACAATTCGTAAAAGTATTAAACGATTGCAAAACATAGAAAAGATGGAGAGCGACGGTACATTTGAAAAGATCACAAAGAAGGAACGCCTCGTTCTGACTAGAGAAAAGGATAAGCTAAGAAAAGTTCTTGATGGTGTTGAAACACTTGCAAAAATGCCCGGAGCTTTATTCATAGTTGATATTAAGAAAGAATCAATTGCAGTTAATGAAGCGTTACGATTGAACATTCCTCTTTTTGCAATCGTAGATACAAACTGCGATCCTGCGCCTATTGATTATATCATTCCGGCTAATGACGATGCATCACGTGCAGTCGAAGTAATTACACGATTAATTGCCGACGCAGTTATTGAAGGAAATGCAAAATCAAAAGAATTAAGAGCACATGAAGCAGCTGAAAGAGAAAGTAAAAAAGAAAATAAAGAAGAACAAGAAGTAGAAAAGAAAGACGCAAAAGGTAAAGTAAGAAGAGTAAAAATTGATGAAAAAGGTGATAAGAGACCGCAACACAGAGATAGGAGAGACAACAGACCGAATAGACCGGCTCCAAGAAGAGATGATAGACATGTTGAAAAGAAAGAAGATAAACCGGAAGTAAAACCTGTTGAGAAAAAAGAAGATAGCATTGAAACAAAAACAGAATAAATGTTAATAAAGTTTTTTAGAAAATTATTGAGGTAAATAAATTATGGCTGTAAGTGCAAATCAGGTAAAAGAATTAAGAGAAAAAACCGGCGCAGGGATGATGGATTGCAAGAAAGCTCTTGAAGAGGCTAACGGTGACTTCGAAAAAGCAGTTGAACTATTAAGAAAGAAAGGTGCATCTGTTGCAGCAAAGCGTGCTGAAAGAACTGCAAATGAAGGAATAGTTTTAACACGTGTTTTCAATAATGGAAAAACCGGTGCAATTTTAGAAGTGAATTGCGAAACAGATTTCGTTGCTAAGAGTGATAACTTTGTGAATTTTACAAACTTTGTTATGGATGTTGTTGTTAACAATAAACCCGCAAGTGTATCATCTCTGATGGAAATGTCGAAAGATGGTAAGAAAGCTGCTGATGAATTAAATGCGATCATTGGTAGAATCGGAGAGAAAATTGAAGTATCACGTTTTGTAATTGATAGCACTGCTAATGGTGAAATTGTAGATTATGTTCATGCAGGTTCAAAACTTGGTGTTCTTATTGAGGCAGAGAATGTTCCTTCTGATAAAACAAATTTATTCGAACCGGTCTTAAAAGACATTGCAATGCAAGTTGCCGCTATGCGACCATTATCAATATATCGTGATGAAGTTGATAAAACTCTAATTGAAAAAGAAGTTGAGATTTACAAAGAGCTCGCGCGCAAAGAAGGTAAACCGGAACAGATTCTAGAAAAAATTGCTCTTGGTAAACTAAATAAATTCTACGAAGAGAATTGTCTTTTTGAACAAGCGTTTGTAAAAGATAATACGAAAAAGATCGGCGGATTAATTGAAGAGTTTAATAAAACAAACTCAGCGCAAGTGAAACTGATTAAATTCAGAAGATTTCACCTCAGCGATGAGAAAAAGTAATTCGGAAAAAGGTCTTATTTCTAAATAAGACCTTTTTTTTTATATTGGAAACGATTTATGACTACTAAACTTAAATACAAAAGAATATTACTAAAGCTCAGCGGAGAATCTCTGGCTGGCGAGAACGAATTTGGAATCGAACCCAAAATCTTGGATTTCTTTTCTGATGAAATAAAAACAATTCATTCACTCGGAGTTCAAGTAGGGATTGTAATCGGAGGCGGAAATATATATCGCGGATTAAACGCCAACGGTCAAGGTATTGACCGTGTAACAGGTGATCATATGGGAATGCTGGCAACGATGATCAATTCACTTGCTTTGCAAAATGCTTGTGAGAATAAAGGAATGTACACTCGCTTGATGACCGCAATTAATATGGAAGCTATTGCAGAACCTTATATCAGGCGCAGAGCTATAAGACATCTTGAAAAGGGAAGAGTAGTAATCCTTGGAGCAGGAACAGGTCATCCATATTTCAGTACTGATACAGCCGCTTCATTAAGAGCTGTTGAGATTGAAGCCGATGCAATATTGAAAGGAACGCGTGTTGACGGTGTATTCGATTCTGATCCGGAAAAAAATCCGGATGCATTTCGCTTTGAAGAAATCTCTTACATTGATGTTCTCCAAAAAAATCTTCGTGTTATGGATTTAACGGCAATCAGTTTATGTAAAGAAAATAATTTACCGATAATAATATTTAATATGGATAAACCCGGTAATCTTTTAAAAGTTGTTACGGGAGAAAATATTGGAACATCGGTTAGAAATTTGGCGTAAACTATTAAGAACTAAAATTTGTGAGGTCCTATGTTAAACCATCCACAAATAAAAGATGCTCGCCATCGGATGGATAAAAGTGTTGAAGCATTCAGAGCTGAAATTGCAAAAATTAGAACAGGCAAAGCTACAACTGCATTACTCGACGGTATAAAAGTAGATTATTACGGAACAATGAGTCCTCTCAATCAAGTCGGTAATGTCTCTGTATTTGATGCACACACAATTTCAATTACTCCATGGGATAAATCAATGGTGCAGGCAATTGATAAAGCTATTCTTGCATCAGACCTTGGATTAAATCCAATAAGTGATGGAACTAATCTTAAGATCCCCATACCACTGTTAACCGAAGAACGAAGAAAAGATCTTGTAAAATTGGTTAAGAAATTTGGTGAAGAAGCAAAAGTTGCTTTAAGAAATGTACGCCGCGATGCAAATGATCATCTTAAGAAAATGGAAAAAGAAAAAAAGATGACAGAAGATGAATTGAAAGAAGCTGAAAAAGAAACGCAGAAGCTTACGGATGAACATATTACAATGGTTGATGAGATTATAAAGCATAAAGAAAAAGAAATTATGGAAGTGTAATATCACCCAAATATTAACGACTTATCTATTTAACGAAAGTTAATTGTGCCTGAACAATTTCAGGTTACATAGTAAATTAAAGTAGTGAGTCATGAATCCTCAAAATGTATTTAATAAGCTAACAGCAATAATAGTTGATGATGAACTTCATGGAAGGGAGAATCTAAAAAAGATCATAGAAAATTATTGTCATGAGATTGAAATTCTAGGATGTGCGGATTCCGTGGTTAGTGCAAAGGAGCTTGTAAGTATTCATAAGCCCGATGTAGTGTTTCTCGATATTAATATGCCGGTACTTGACGGATTTGATTTTCTTGATGAATACGATGAACTGAACTTTATGGTAGTATTCGTAAGTGCTCACGAGGAATTTGGTATTAATGCCGTGAAAGCCGGAGCCACAGATTATCTACTTAAACCGGTAAATATCAAGGAGCTTAAACAGACAGTTAAAAAACTTTTATTGATTAAGAATAAAAAGATAAAAGCCGAGATTGTTCATGAAACAGATAAATTAGTTCTTCCTGCATCTCATGGATTTAATGTATTGGAAATTGATGATATAATCCGTCTTGAAGCTGAAGGATGTTATACAAAAGTAATTTTTAAGAATGGAAAGAATACAATCATTTCCCGCACATTAAAAGATTTTGAGGAAACCGTACCGAAAGAAAAATTTTTCAGAATTCACAAATCTCATCTGATCAATCTGAAGTATATTAAAGACTATTCAAACATCAGCGGAAACTTTGTTACGATGACAGACGGCAGCAGGATCGAGATATCGCGCAGGAAAGCTCCGGAATTTATTCAGAAAATAAAAGCAGTGCTTAATACTATCTGAATATGTTTAAAAAAATTTTAATACTTACCGTAATAAGTTTTCTTCAGTATGTCCAACTTTATTCACAGACACCTTCTTATTATCATTACACTTCATCTGACGGACTGGCGTCTTCAACTGTTTTTAATATCATTCAGGATAGAAACGGTTTTATCTGGTTCGCTACGTTAAACGGAATGAGCAAGTTTGACGGAAAACACTTTACTACGTTCAGAACGATTGACGGTCTTAATTCCAATTCAATCATATCTCTTGTGGAAGGGAAAAATGGTGAATTGTATATCGGTAATTATGAAAAAGGGATTAATGTTTTAAGAAACGACCGGATCGAAAACTATTGCAGTGAGATTGACGGGAAAAGTTTTGCTATATCATATTTGTTACTTATCCCTTCAGGTAATTACCAGAAAAAATTATATGCCTATCGTAGTTCTGAGGGAATAAATGTTATTAACGAAAAAATACCTTCCGGCTTTTCTAATTACATTATTAACACCTATCCCGTTCAAATAATTAAATTAGAAAAATTATTAAGTTCTGAAGTAATTGCTTTAACCACAACCGGGTTATTCAATTTCAAAAACAACAAATTAACCAAATTGAGAATTACCGGCTTACCTGATACCACTGTTTATTGTCTTACTGACGGTGATGACGGCAGTTACTTTATCGGCACAAAAGGGATTATCTACAAGATAAAAAACAACACTGTAATTAAAATATATAAAATAGATCTCTACGCCGGCAATAATAATGTTATATCCATCTTAAGAGACAAAAATGATAATATTTGGTTTTCAATTATGAACAGAGGTTTCTTTTTAATTCCGAACGGTTCAGATAAAATCATTGATATCGGAAGAAAAATGGATCTGCAGAATACGCTTGTAAATAATTACCTTGAAGATAATGAAGGGAATATTTGGATAAGCACATTCGGCAAAGGCGTTTATTGTATAAATAATCTTTATTTAAGAAGCTACAATGAAAAAGACGGATTGAGCAATAATAATGTTTATTCAGTTGCTAAAGAAAAATCCGGTAAATTATTGATTGGTACTTTTAATGGTATTAATATTTTAGATAACGGAAGATTCAACCAAATCAAGAACAATTCGGGAAAAACATTAACGGAATATATCTACAATATTAAAAACGTTAATAATGATTTTTATATCTGCGGTGCGTTTGGCGGAAATCTAATAAAAAATATTTCTTACAAGGGAATAAAATTTTATATGTTCAATTCGCCATCTTTCAGTAAGACTGGCGACGGACTTTATTTGTTCGGAACAGGGGGAAATTCCATAAGAGTTCAAAGAGATCTTAACAATAAGAAGGATCAACATTACCAGTTCTATATTTTTGGAGATAGCGTTAATCTAAACCGCGTTAACGAAATTTTTGAGGATACACAAAAGAATATCTGGATAGGCACAAGTCTTGGTTTATGCAAAGTATCCAACTCGTCTGACTATAAGGTAGGATGGAAGAAATCTTTTTTCCCCTCTAATCCGGTTCTGAACTCAAGAATAAATTCAATCTTTCAGGATAATAAAAATAATGTCTGGTTTGCCGGCGAAAAAGGGATTGCACACTATAACCTCAAAAATGATTCGATTAAAACTTACACAAATATAAATGGGTATGACTTATCATCCTCTACTTCTATTGTATCTGATAACAAGAACAGGATTTGGATTGGAAACATGAAGGGACTTTATTTATTTGACGGGAATTCAATCAAACATCTTAACAGGCAAACAGGTCTTCCATCGAATGAAGTATACTCTCTTTTTTATGATGAGGGAAAAAACTATCTGTACATCGGTACAAGTAACGGGATCTCTTTTCTAGACATAAATTTATTCAACAACTATGTTCCTCCTTCACTCAATGTAAAAATAATCAGCATAAAAGCAGGTGATTCGGTTTATACAAACTATAACAATTTAGTTTTTAAACCGGATCAACATGATGTTTACATAGACTTTAAAGCGTTAAGCTTTTCTTCGCCGAGTTCAGTAAGATATAAATATAATTTAAATGGTGAGTGGAAGGAAACTGATCATGATTTCCTGGATTTCATTTCTCTTGCGAATGGGAAATATGAGCTGCAAATTATGGCTAAAACTCAGAATGCTGATTGGAGTAAACCATATTTTCTTTCCTTCCGTGTACTGCCCCGATTCATTGAAACGATCTGGTTTGACCTTTTGATAATATCAATATTTGTTTTTGTCTCTATTTCAGTTGTAACATGGCGCTTGAAGCTGAATAATAAAAAGATTGGTGAAGAGTTAATACTTACAGAAAGAATAAATGATCTTAAACATCAGGCTTTATCAGCAATGATGAATCCGCATTTTATTTTTAACTCGCTCAATTCAGTACAGTACCTCATCAATTGCCAGAGAAATGAAGAAGCAAATGATTATATAGCCATGATGGCTAAGCTGATCAGAAAAAATCTTGATACAGCAGGAAGCGGATTTATTCTTTTATCGGAAGAAATTTACCGGCTTAAACTTTATCTCGATCTTGAAAAGCTAAGGTTCCGGGAAAATTTTTCTTATGAAATTATTACCGGAACAGATGTTAAAACCAATTCTATAATGATACCGAATATGATCATCCAACCGTTTGTGGAAAATACTCTTTGGCATGGAATAATTAATTCCGGTAGTAGAGGACTAGTAACAATTTCATTTTCATTTGAAAATGTAGATATTGATTCAATAATCTGCAGATCATTAATAATTAAAGTTACCGATAATGGAATAGGAATTAAAGAAGCAAAGAAGAATAAAAGAGAAGATCACATTTCAAAAGGGATACAAATTATTGAAGAACGTCTCAGATTGCTGAGCACAAAAATGCAGCTTCCTAAACCGATCATGTTTGAAGATTTAAGTAACCGCGATAACAATGCACACGGAACAGAAGTAATTATTTCTCTCCCACCGCCGCTTTATAAAATTTCTATTCCAGAGCCAGATTCTCTTTCTTCACTTACCGATTAATTTTTTATTCATACCGTTCACTTACCAATACATACCGTACGCTTGTTTGCTATTGTAACGGCTGGCTATCGTATATAGATTCAAACAAAAATCTAATACAACAAGTAACAGCTTGACAGGTAAGTACTTTTAAAGTTCACCTTCGACAAATGCCGAACGTTATAACAATTTATGGATCAACAAATGCAACCAAATAAACCTTCAAAAAAAAGGTCTTCTCCCCAAATGATTATTGCAATAAGTGCTCTAATTTTATTAAGTAACGGATATTGTTTTTCTCAATCTCATAAAACAGGAAAAACTATGAAAGCAGCAATTAATGATAATCAAACAAAAAAAGGAACACTTGAATATATTGGTGAAAATGACCCGATCTTTATAACAATTAGCAATCGGGCAATAGATGATCTGAAAAAGTCCGTAGAAAGATCAGACCCGGAATCAAAGGAGAATAAATTAATTGCGGCACAAATAAAAACATGGACACCAGAGAAGCAAAATAAATTGCCTGCATTATTTGAAAAATCAATAAAGGAGTATACGGCTCAGACGCAATTTGATGCCGAGACATTTCTTCTGGTATTTGATGAATTGGGAAAGAAGGATCAGAAAAAAATTGCAGAAGAGTATGACATTCGTGTTCAATACCTCGGCGAGGATAAATATGTAGCTGAGTTTTGGGAAGATGGTCTTGCTGTAAATTCAGAAGCAAATGCCGTGGCTTATGCACATGAATTGGCTAATAGTGAATATGCTAAAAAACACCCGGATGGAGATGTTGGGAATGTCGAAGTAGTCAAAAAAAATTATGCTAATACTAGAAAATTTGTTAAAGACGGTAAGCAGGAACGATACACTAAAATGATGGCTTTGCTTTATACAATACAAAAGGATGGCTCGGTTACTTTTCACGATCCCGGTCAGCAGATGATTGATTTTGTTAAAAATAACAACAAGTGAAGAAGAGTAAAATAATAAAACTTAATTATGGTATTCCAACAATGCTCGTATCTTTGATTCGACGAGAAATTTGTGCGATCTTCATCGCACTGCTCTATATTTTATTTGGTAGCGAATATTGTTTCCCTCAGTCTCAAAAAACAGAAAAAACCATGGATACAACAATTAATAATATTCAAACAAAAAATGTAGCACCTGTTTACCTAAATAAAAATGATCCAATATTTATAACAATTAAAGAGCGGGCAGTAACCGATCTGAAGCAAAGGTCGGACCCGGAATCAACTGAGAATAAATTAATTGCGACTAAAATTGAAACATTGACGAAAGAAAAACAAACTCAATTGGAAGCTTTATTTGTAAAATCAATTAACGATTATACAGCTCAGACGCGTTTCGAAATCGGGGAATTTATGCGGCATTTTAGTGAGCTGCAAGAGAAGGACCCGAAAGATATTGC
>QYQI01000140.1 GCA_007280825.1 Ignavibacteriales bacterium
AATAGAACTAGAAAGACAGAAGCCATTTTCCAATCTTTTCTAAAATGAAAAAAGATACCAATCAGCCCGATCAAGAATGGAATACCAAAATATGATTTAGACACATCGCCTTCGAAACGCAGACCGAACAAACTGCCAAAGATATTGGCTATTCCATTAAAGGGCGCAACATTCGGCCCTGAATCCTGATCCCATGATTGTCTGCCCGCAAAATTCCAAAGAATATATCTTGACATCATATGATTCATTTGATAATTCCACAAGAAGTCCAGATCGCTTGAATATTTTGTATAGATTTCCTGCTGGTGGGGTTCCATAGAATAACGGCGCTGAAATGTAGGCCAGTCTCCATACTGCTCTCTGTTAAGATAGGTAACTAATTCATTGAAATTATTAGGAGAATTTTCATTTATTGGAGGATTCTGATTTGACCTGATTATTATTACGCCGTAGGAAGTAAATCCAAGAATTACAAAAAAGAAGCATTTTAAAAGAAGGTTAAGTGTAGTTTTACCTTTCCTTCCTGTATAAAAAATCGCAAAAAATAGAGCAGAGATGAGAACAAGTATCACAATCAATGCAAGAAAATTATTAGCGCCCACAATTTTGGCAATTAAATTAGGGAGGTAACGTACAATCCCGGGGTATATTAATACTAGAATTATTCCGCCTGTAATGAGAATAAGATAGATTGAATTTCTGGAAAATAATTTTTTTCGAAATACGCCAATAAAAATAGCTGAGACAGCAAAGATTAATCCAGCAAACTTTGTATCGAAACTTTTATATTCTTCAGGCGAAGGGGACTGTGTCTGAGTCTGACTCGACCATAAAATTATTCCTAGAAGTAAAATTAAAGCAACATGCGCCAGGAAATAATAAACTGTATGCTTAAGCTCCTTTTCGTCATATACATATTTTCTGAACATTATAAGCATTACAATTGAAACTGTTGTGAGAGCACCCATTAATCTCAAGCTGGTAGATAGACCTACGAGGTAAGCTAAAAGCAAAATAAATTTTTCATTATCAACTTTATCCGCTCTTTCATTCCAGATAAGAAGAAGGAGAACAATTGAAGCAAATACAAATGTGTTTGTTGCATAGACTTCTGTTTCAACAGCATTCCACCAGGTGATCATTGTAAAGGCAAATGTTAATGATCCTATAGCAGCAGTAAAATAAACAACCAAAGCTTCGGATAAATTTGAGTAAGTATTTCCTCTAAAGTTTTCTATGATTTTTATTATTACAAGATAGAGCAATAAAACAGCGGCCGCGCTGGTAAAAACAGAGATCAGATTCATCCTAAAAGCAATGTTTGTGGCGATTGGCAGCATAGAAACGAATCTAGCCAGCAATAGGAATAATGGTGCTCCTGGCGGATGAGGTATTTCCATTCCGGATGCTGTTGCAAGATATTCTCCGCAATCCCAAAATGAAACCGAAGGCTGTGCCGTTAAATAGTAAGTTATTCCGGCTAGGAGAAAAACTAATAGAGCTAAACTTCTTTTAATAATTTTGTAATTCATTTTGATCTTCATTTTTAAAAAGTTTGGACAGATTCTGAAATCTAATCTAAAAGAATTCCAGATGGATTAAAAATCTTCTAGTCAATTATTCTGTGTTTTAAGTTCATCATATCTCTATACGTAACAACGCCAAGAATTTTATCAGTTTTATCAACAATGGGAATTGCGCGGAAGCCGTATCTTGAAAATATAATTGTTGCTTCTTTCATATCGCAATCATTCTCCAGCTTGATTACATTTTCGACCATGATATCAAGAAGAATTAAATGATCAGGGGAACATAATAGAAACGGTAAGTCAATTACACCTAGAATAAGCTTATCCGGACTGACAACATAAATGTAACGTTTGAAATCTTTATCCTCAGCTGTTTTTCTATATTCTTTAATAGCATCTGCTACAGTCATAGTTGGCGGAAATTGGATAAATTCTGTTGTAGTAAGATTAAGAATACTTTCTTCCTGCTTGTTAAGACTTGCCGTAATTTTCTCAACATCTTCTTTATCTAGGTGCAAAAGTATCTCGTCTCTTTCGTTAACCGGAAGTACGGCTAAAAGATCAGCAGCTTGTGCGGGTGTCATCTCATTAATCAGTTCAATGACTTTTTCCCGCCTTAGTGAAATTACCAAATCTCTTTGAACGTTTGGATCAATTTCTTCTAAGATGTCCGAAGCTTGTTCAGAATCAAGACCTTCAAAAATAGTTATTCTCTGTTCAGGTTCTAATTCTTCAATTATATCGGCTAGATCAACCGGATGCATCTCCGATAACTTCTCTTTGAGGATATTTAATTTAACGTTTCCTTTAAAACTGCTAAGTTGTGTTGGAAGTGTTTGGATATAAGTCCATGAAACGATTTCTTCACTTATGTCTTCTGCATTTTTATAAATGAAATTGGCAAGTTTTTTCAAACCAATTCTTCTAAGCAAACCGTATTTACTCAAATCTACATCGCTTACATATAACTTGTTATTGCGTAAAATCAATTTAATATCATAAACCACTTCTACTTCTCGGTCTTCGATATCAATTACTTTCTTATCCAACACATAATCCTTAAGTAGAAGGTGATCTTTGCTCGGATCAAATAAAAAATTATCAATCTCAGTTGCATCGAAGCTTACTTCAATTTCAGTAGTAGAAAATATTTTAACATTTGTCCAAGGAAGTAATAATGAAGTTTTGCCTGCAGGTCTTTTAATCTTGATCGAAGTCACTTCCGGGATCTTTCCCGTTTCAACTATTACTAAATCCTCAAGCTTACCGATCTTACTGCCGTTTAATTTAACCTTGATACCTGAGATCTCGCTAAGGAAGAATTCATTTCCATTATGATTCTTTTCAGAAATATTTTGTCCATTCATAAATCACCCTTCTTATATCAATGTAATAAATTTATAGAATAGGATTGCAATCAATAGAAACAAGTACACTCTCAGCATTAGCAAAGAGATTTTTACCAAAGGAGTTGTTTTTGTATGAGGCACGCGATACTTTTTATTTATCTCTCTAACTTCACGAAATGTGTTTTCGAAAAATTTATTAAAGCGCGATGATATTAGCTCAAAAATCTGAAATCTCATTTCTAATTTCTCCTTCTATTACATAAATGCATTGGGGAACAGAGCGCTAATTGCATATAGAGTTGACAGTATGATAATCAGTGCAACAATTGTTATGTTAATAATATTTTGTGAGCGGGTATTTTTATACTTGCCCATTACTTCTCCGTCATTAAGTAGAAGAATTAAAAATACGAGCGCTGCGGGAAGAAGTGTAACCGCTATCACTTGAACAAAAAGAGTAATCAGTATTAGAGGCGCTCCTGGAATTAAAGTAACAGCACCGGCAGTAAGTAATGCAAACATATAAACAGCATAAAACCAAGGAGCTTCTTTTATTTTATTATTGAGCGAATGTGCCCAACCAAAAACTTCTCCAAATGCCCATGAACTTGCAAGTGAAATACAGATAGCACCAAGAAATCCAGCGTCGAAAAGTCCAATTGCTAAGAGTGTTCCGACATTTTTGTCAATATGCATTAAAGCTATTGCAGCTTGTGCTGCACTTTCAATTTCAACTCTTCCAAAAAGAAGAGTCCCAGTTACTATGACACAGAAAATTGCAACAGTTACCGTGAAGAACGAACCAATGAAAGTATCAACCTTTCCCCATGGAATATCTTTTTCAAGGATACCCTTATCAACCACAGCGCTTTGTTGGAAGAAGATCATCCAAGGTGCAATGGTTGTTCCGATGTTTGCCATTAAGAAAAAGAATATTTCATTAGTAAAACCACCTTTTGGTAAGCTGGGAATAAAAGTACCGGCAAGGACTTGATTTACAGAAGGGTGAACCATGAATGCTGCAGGTATGTAAACCAAGTTGACTGCACAAAATAAAAATGCAATCTTTTCCCAAGTCCAATAACTTCCTTGAAGAATCATTATAAGCATAACAAAAGAAACAACAAGGATCGTGATAACCGATGGTATCCCAAATATAGATAATGCTGCGGTCATACCGATGAATTCTGTAACTAGAGTTAACCAATCTGTTAGAAGTAAGTCTATCAGTGAAAACCATCCCCAGAAAGAGCCGAACGCATAAAAGATTGCCTCTGCATGACCCCTTTTAGTAACGGCACCTAATCTAACAGTCATTTCTTGAACGAAATAAGCAACAGGCAACAGCAGTAACAAAAACCATAAAAGGCTATATCCAAACTTTGAACCAGTAACTGCGTAAGTAGTAATTCCTCCTGCGTCATTATCGGCTAGCATTACAATAAGTCCCGGACCAGCAATCATAAAATACAATTTGATTACCTTGACAAATTTCCGGTATTGATAAAAAAGTCTTGCCCAAATGTTCATAATAGTTCCTTTAATTCGTTTAGTTACCAAAAAGTTTCTGTAACTAAGAACCTATTAATCAGTAATTTCTAACTTCCTGGGAAGTTGATTATAAATAATTTTAGGGTTAAAGATTATTTACTACTTGGACAATTCTTGAAAGTGGTACAGTCTGAGAGATTGATGAAGGGTTATTAGATGTCTATCAAACAAGGAGACTGTATTTCTTTCAATATGAAAGATGTATTTGTGATTTCGGATGAACCACACACATCTCCAACTGAATCTTCCACAGATTCTCCTATATTTGTTTTTAAATCTACCTTTGCAAAGTTAAGAAATATTTTTTTCTTTTCAATAGTAGAGTTCTTCATTTTATGATTTTTATCAAAAGAATATCTATTCTTCTCAATAATAATATGTAACAAAAAATTTTTTCCACGAGACGGGATGTTGTCCATATCAAAAACTCCATCCGTTTATAAAAATGAACAGATATTGAGAATCTACATGAAAATTTATTACTGATCGAAGCCTTTATAATAGATAGAAAATTTTTTTTATTGGGCGCAATTTGATCGCAACAGCCTCAAGAATTGCTAAAATAAATTCAAAGTAGCAGTAGAGGAGAGTCCCTCTCTCCTCCAGATTTTTAAAAGCCCTAAAATTGTTAGGACTTTTTTATTAACAATATGTAAGAAAAATGTTATCTTAATAATTAGATAGATGAATATTCATCATGATCAGCATTTCTAAACTGGTTA
>QYQI01000173.1 GCA_007280825.1 Ignavibacteriales bacterium
AGATTATAGGAGATTAAAGATGAAATCAACCGTGAATGAATTCCGCGCTTACCGAAAAGAAATGAATGATAGAATACTGAACTCCGGGTTTCGTGATTATAATAAATTTTTTGCGTTAGATAATAAAGCTTATATCAACGGGGCATTAAATTCAAAAACAAAAGAACTGATGGGACTTTCTTCTTCAATGGTATTGCGCTGTAATGATTGTATCCTTTATCATATTGATCGTTCGATTGAAGAAGGCGCTACGCAAGAAGAATTATATGAAACATTTAATATTGCATTAATCGTCGGCGGTTCAATTGTAATACCTCACTTGCGATATGCAATTGAAAAGATGGATGAAATATTTGCAGAGAAAAATAAAAATGAAGCGTAAACTTTTAATACCAAAACAAATAATTACTGTTAATTCAAAAAATGAAATTCTTCATAACAATGCGGTTGAAATAGTTAAGGGAAAGATTGAAAGAATTGTTTCACTTAAAGATTTTAAATCATCAGAATATGATGGGGATATTTTAGATTACCGTAATTACACACTCATTCCAGGATTCATCCAAACTCATATTCATCTTTGCCAAACATTATTCAGAGGATTGGCAGACGATCTTGAATTATTGGATTGGCTGCAAAGAAGAATTTTTCCTTACGAAAATTCTCACACAAAAAAATCTTTACGCGCATCAGTTCGATTAGGTCTGCATGATCTTCTAACCGGCGGTACTACAACATTACTCGATATGGGCACTCTTCACCATCAAGAAGTAATTTTTGAAGAGCTGATTGCTTCAGGCATTCGTGCATTTGCAGGTAACTGTATGATGGATAAGAATGAATTGTATCCTACATTTTGTGAAACCACAGATTGGAATCTTAAATCAACTTTTGATTGGGCAAAGTCATTTCATAACTCAAACAATGGTAAAGTGAAATTTGGATTCGCTCCGCGTTTTGTTTTATCATGTTCTGAAAAACTTCTTAAAGAAACAAAAGAGATGATGGAAGATTTTTCCGGTTCAGTATTCCATACTCACTCTTCGGAAAATAAATCTGAAATTGAAACCGTTAAACGAATGACCGGAAAAGAAAATGTAGAATATTTTGAATCAATTGGAATTCTTGACGAAAATACTATTCTGGTTCATTGTGTACATTTGAATGACAATGAAGTAAAGACATTAAGAACAAATTCAGTTAGGGTTGCACATTGTCCATCTTCAAATCTAAAACTTGGCTCCGGTATTGCAAACATTCCACGCTACATCAAAGAAGGAATATCTGTTTCACTTGGTGCAGACGGCGCTCCTTGCAATAATGGATTAAGTATATTCAACGAGATGCGGCTTGCTGCATTGATCCAGAAGCCGATTCACGGTTCAACAGTGATGGATGCTTTAACAGTTTTCCGACTCGCTACAATTGAAGGTGCTAAAGCTCTCCATATAGAAAAAGAGGTGGGAAGTATAGAAGCTGGAAAGAAAGCTGATTTGGTTTTACTTGATCTCGAAAAAGCAGATCAACCTTTGCAGCTTGACGATGAAAAGATTTATTCAAGCATTGTTTATTCTGCTACAAAGGAGAATGTAAGATCGGTTATGATTGATGGTAAGTTAGTGATGGATGCTGGAAGATGTTTGATGTTTGATGAGGATGAATTGATTAAGAATGGTAAAAATGAATTACAACAATTATTAAAGCGAGTCCACGTTTGAAAATAATCTTCGCTACACAGAACAAAGGTAAAGCAAATGAAGTTAAAGCGATCTTCACCAATACACCCATTGAAATAATTTCTCTTTATGATCTTGGAAACAATATTGATATAGAAGAACACGGATCAACTTTTAGTGAGAATGCTTTCATAAAAGCTAAAGCTGTTTATGAAATCTATAAAGAACCGGTTTTAGCAGATGATTCCGGACTTTCAATTGATCAATTAAATGGTCGGCCTGGTGTTTATTCGGCAAGATATGCAGGAGAAAATTGTACTTACGAGGATAACAACTTAAAAGTTATTGATGAACTGAAAGAATTTCCCGAACCGCATAAAGCAAAATTTATTAGTTGTGCAGTTTTTTACTATGACAAAAATAAAATAGAAGTATTTGGTGAATTGCACGGACGAATAATAATGGACCAACGCGGGACGAATGGTTTTGGTTATGATCCGATTTTTATTCCGGATGGATATGATAAAACAATTTCCGAATTTGAATTCGAAGAGAAAAATAAAATCAGTCATCGCGCAAAGTCTTTCAACGTTCTAAAAGAAAAACTATTAGATTTTTATTTCGGTTGATATTTGTTCAAACTATTCATTTATTTATAAAGTTGATGTTACATACTGTTACTTCCATTAATAAATGAGGTTGTTCTAAATGGAATGGATCCTACTAATATTATGGCTTTCCATAATTAATGGGGCTTTAGGCGGCCAATATGTTCTTAACTGGATGGGGAACCAGCAAAGATTTGTTGGCAACCAGCCGGTAGGTGTTTCTCCTGGTGTAATGACTTGGTGGAGAGAACTTTCAAAATTAGTTTGGGCTTTGATTGCAGTTAGTGTAGAAGTTATTCGCGGCAAAAAAATAAAATATTTATGGCCCGGAATTATTTCTATGATTACAATTTCTATCTGTGCATTTACAGGCGTAATTGAAAACATCGGATTCTTTTATTTACCAAGATATTATTCTCCTCACCTCTTTGCGCCTTATGTAAATATTTATTTAGCGCTCCTTCCGTTTTTTGGAAAGTTTCTTTTCAATGCACCTATCAGAAAAGCACATTGGATTGGAATACTGTTAGTCATAACCGGTTTAACGATTCCATATCTTCCACGTATTTTGGGAGGAGTTGTTGACCCGAAGTCGGTTCTTGATGGATCTGCGATTATTTGGATAATCATAATTAATTGTTGCCTATTCTCTCAACAAATTCTTAATAATAAAACTGTTCAGACCGCATTGAAGGGAGTGGGGCCAAATGCACTAGTCGTATGGCGTGAGATATGGAAAATGATATTTATTACATCTGCATTATTTATTATTCCTTTAATTGGTGAATTGATGAATGCAAATATTCCTAATCATATAAAAGCAAATACTTTTGAGACAAGAGTATTAGCAAAGATAGATACAGAAAAAAAAGAATATCTTTTAAAATACTATGTTGAAAAAGATGGTTCATATACTCAAGAAGAAAATCTTGATGAAGCAACGAGAGACAATATTAAAAAAATATTTGCAGCCACAGAGTATCACAGATTCTTTTCTTTATTTCAAGGAAATATAATTCCTAAAAATTGGTGGCCGATATTGTTTGTAGTGTTAGCTGGACTGACAGGGTATATCTACAGTTTTGGATTTTTCAAACTTGCACGCTTCTCCGCACATTTTTGGGTTCCTTATACCAATGTGTATTTAGCAATTATACCATTTGTAATGTTCTTGTTTGGCCAAAATGTAACGATCTATCAGATCATCGGAGCTGTTATTACAACTGCCGGATTGATGGTGGGCGTTTCTGATTATAAAAAGAATAAAATTGAAGAGATAGAGAAAAAGTATAAGTGAAAATAGTTCTTGTTTTTGTGTTGTAAAAGAGAAGTTGAATTATTTTTCTGCTATTACTATTTGCACTAGTCCAAATGTAAGTGAATATTTTTCAACTTTGGAGAAACCACATTCATCAAAAAGTTTTACAATATCTACCTTCTTATCGAATTCGCCAACCGATTCCGGCAAATAAGTATATGCTTCTTTGTCTTGGGAGATCAATCTTCCGATAAATGGCAAGACTTTGTTAAAGTAAAATAAATAGAAATTTCTTACAAGTGGATTCGAAGGAAGACGGAACTCGAGAACTGTAACTTTTCCGTTTGCAGAAAGAATTCGATGGAAAGATTTAAATGCTTGAGGGATATCGTAAAAATTACGCACACCAAACGCTACAGTAATATTTGTAAACGTATTATTCTTAAATGGTAAATGTTCTGCTACTGTTTCAACTGCTTTGCCGTTGATCCAATCAACTTTTTTGTTGAAGAGTAAAAGCATATTGAATGAAAGATCAGCACCAAAGATCTTTTCCACACCCAATTTTTTTGCAGTGATTGCAAAATCGCCGGTACCGCAAGCAATATCCAGCAATTTAGATTCGGATGACATCCCGGAAAGTTTGATCGCCTTTTTACGCCAGTAAAAATCAACTCCTGCACTTAAGAAATGATTTAGGAAATCATATCTGTAAGAAATAGAATCAAAAATCCTTCTAACCTGAGATTTTTTATTTACGTCTTCCATCTTTCCTAACTAATTGGTAATTTTTCCGGTGTATTAACAAGGCAAATTTATGGATAAATATTTAAAAGCATTAAAACAAAATGTATGTTCAATATGCGTTGACTCCAACGAAAAGGGCGGCTGCACATTAAATGAAAAAGAATCATGTGCTGTTGAATTATTCCTACCACAGATTTTAGATGTAATTCATAGTACGGATTCAGATAATATGCAGGAGATTCATCAAAAATTGAAAAATACTGTTTGTGTTGAATGCCGTGCTCAGGAAAACGGTAATTGTTATTTGCGGGAGGATGCCAACTGTTCTTTAGATAGATATTTTTGGCCAATAATTGAAATAATCCAAAAAGTCGACGCCGGAAAAATATAAACTTTTGCTTTTAATCATGATCTTGCCCGTGCTCATTAAGATTGATCATGAACAAGAGTAAGATCATGATCAAGAAATATTTTCTTTTGTTCCTATAAACCAATTGTAAATATATTTTCCACTCCACAAAGTAAAAATCATAAAGAATAATCCGCCTATTAAATCTACTACGTAATGATATCTTAGATAGACTGTTGCAAATATTAACAGAGAACCGATAATAATGAAAAACCATTTCAATTTACTTCCGAATTTTACAGATAGAAACATAACCAGCAGTGTCATTTGTGTATGTCCGCTTGGAAAAGCATCGCGCTGAACAAACATGGCTGGATTAATTGTACCTCTCGGAATTGATTCTCCGCTGTTTACAATCTCCCGTAAAATATCGGTAATAAATAATCCGGGAAGTTCGATGTTGTTCATTTCAAAATTGTGTAAAGTAAATCGCGGACCAATGGCTGGGACCAAAATGTATCCTATGAAAGACAGAACGAATCCATAAACTATTATGAAAGCTGAGTAATTAAATTCTTCGGACTTTTTTTGCCGGATTAAGTCTATACCAAGAATAACAGGAAGAAAAAAGAATGTCCCGTAAACAATTTGTAGAAGTTCAGTAAGAATCGGGTTTGCAATTTGATAGAGAGCAATAGTCGGATCAGCTCTAAAAATAAGTCGGTCAATCAGAATTAGTACATCGTCATAAATAATTCCACGGATTGGATCTATCATTCCATATAATTCTTTGAAAAAAATAAATATGAGAGGAACCAAATACCAAAAATGGAGCTGCTTCCATACAAAGCTCTCTTTTTTTAGTTCTTGTTGGACAGTAATCAGTATGAATGAAATGATTGATATATTCAGCATAATATGAATATGCCATAATGCAACTTTTTGAAGGAAGATTAAATTTAAGAGAGAAAGAAAAACACAAAAGACGATAACAATAAAATCTACAGGTAATAAATTTTTAATAGACGATTTAATGAAGTTCATGTTTTTAGAATGATTAATTCTATCTCAGTTTATATTGATAATTCTTTATGATTTGTGTCAGTTCGGCAAACTCCATAATTGTTAATTCCTCAGCACGACGCGACAAATCAAAATCACACCCTTCGAACACGATATCTGAAAAAATACTATTGCCGAGAGAATTTTTTAATTTCTTGCGTCTGTTCCCAAATGCTGCTTTTACAACTTGAATAAAAAGTCTATCATCAACGTCACTTGAAAGTTCCTTTGTAAAATTAAGATGGATTATAGCTGATTCAACTTTAGGTCTAGGATAAAAAACATTCGGAGAAATCTTAAAACACAATTTAGTTTCAGCAAAATAGTTTAGAAGCACACCAAGTATTCCGTAATCATCACTATTTTCTTTAGCGGTTATTCTTTTTGCAACTTCTAACTGAACCATTAGCATTGCATCAGAAACCAGAGAACGATTCTCGATCAGCTTAAATAATATTGGTGAAGTAATGTTGTAAGGAATATTGCCGATGACCCTTAAGGGAATATCAGTGGCGAAAGAATTTAAATCCAATTTTAAAAAATCTTGATTGATCACAGTTGCTGCCGGAAACCCTAAAGCTAAACTCTCTACGACTCTTTTATCTATTTCAATAGCATAAAGTTTCTTGACTGAATTCATCAACTCGGTTGTTAAGGCACCGGTACCGGGACCGATTTCGATAACTATATCAGTTTTTTGCGGATTGAATTCCCGAACAATTTTTTGAATGATGTTCTTATCAACTAAATAATTTTGTCCAAACCGCTTTAATGGTTGTAATCTTGACATTAACTTTTTGTTAAAATTGAAATTTACATGTGCAATATAAATTTCTTCGCTTTAACTTATATCTATGATTTTACTTTTAAAGGTGAATTAAGTTGCTGTTCGAAATCATATTCTTAATCGGTCTTTCGTTCTATTTTATCCAACTTGTGATATTTACTATTGGGGCTGGTAAGAAGTATCATAAAATACCGGAAGATAAATATCCATCAGCGACTGTAATTGTAGCAGCTCGTAATGAGGAAAATAATATTCACGATTGTCTGCAGTCTTTAGATAATCTTATCTATCCGAATGGAAAGCTTGAAATAATTATTATGAATGATCATTCTACTGATTCAACCGGAGCGATCATTGAATCTTTTATAAAAGATAAATCAAAATTCAGATGTATTGTTCCCCACGAATCGATCGGTTCATTAAAAGGGAAGACTAATGCGTTAGCAAATGCAATTAAAATGTCGCATGGAGAAATTATACTTACTACAGATGCAGATTGTATTGTATCTCATGATTGGGCAAAAACTCATGCATCTTATTACCAAGATAATGTCGGTTTTGTCGGCGGTTTTACAACTCAACAAGATCAAAACTCGTTTGCCGGTATGCAGGCAATTGATTTTGTTTATCTTCTAACAGTTGCTGCAGGATCAATAAACCTTGGTAAGCCCTTGAGTTGTATCGGAAACAATATGTCTTACAGGAAAAGTGTTTACAATGAAGTTGGTGGTTATGAAGGATTGTCTTTTTCAGTTACTGAAGATTTTAATTTATTAATGGCAATTCATGATCTTAAAAAAAATAAAATAATTTATCCGCTTGATGTCGGTGCATTAGTTACATCGAAAGCTTGTCCTGATTGGAAAACTTTATATTGGCAAAAGAAACGTTGGGGCGTTGGCGGAATGAAGAGTGACCTGATCGGATATTCTGTAATGGCTTGGGGATATATCGTTCATGGTGCAATGCTTTTACTTCCTTTCTTTTTCTCAATGGCGGGTTTATATTTTAGCATCTTTAAAATATGCGTTGATTATTTTTTCGTTAGACCTGTATTTTATAAATTAAATCTAAGGATGAAATTTTCTCACTTCATTGCATTTGAAATTTATTTTATCATTTACGTCTTAGTACTTCCATTTATAGTTCTTCTTAATCGAAAAGTAAAATGGAAAGGAAGAACATTCTAAATTATTAGCGGATAAATACATTATGAAAAAACTTTTCTTATTAATTCTTTTGCTTTCAAGTATAACAGTTGCTCAAATAGAAGTTGAATACTTCCCGAATGGATTAACGATTCATCCTTTTGCGGCAAATACATTAGAACCTAAACTGGGATTTTTATTTAAGATCAATAGTAATGAGTTGCAATTAGATATCGGCAATTCCATGGATCTTGTGAGAATTCAAAAAGGCAACCGAACATTTTCAGTCGGAGCTGATCTTTTTACTTGGACACTTTTAAGAAAAGAGAATAATTTTCATTTTCCTGTGGATGCAGTTGATTATCTGTTTGGATTGAATTTCGGTTATAAAAGAACCTTGCATAATTTTACTGTTGGTGCCCGTATTAGATTAAGTCATATCAGTGCACATTTTGTTGATGGTCATTATAACGGAGCTCTCAACCAATGGAAAGATGATCATTCTCCTCGCGTTTACAGCCGTGAATTCATTGAAGGCCTTGCCTACGTTAAATATAAAAGACTTAGAGTTTATGGTGGGATAACTTATTTGTATCATGTAGATCCGGCAGAAATCAAAAAAGATAATTATCAATTAGGATTTGATTATTATCTAAATAAATATTTTGGCAATAACATAAAGCCGTTTATTGGTTATGATCTGAAACTTGTTCATCTTTCAAAATATACCGGCAATAATTCTTTTACAGCCGGAGTTAAGTTCGGTAAAATCGAAGGTAAGGGATTGTCACTTGCATTCAATTACTACTCCGGTTATAGTATTCACGGCGAATATTTTGACTCTTTGGAAAAGTATTCTTCCTTAAGCATTAATTTGGATCTATAGAATGCCTGAAAAAATATTCGAGACTATCACAAGATCATTCCGTACAATGAAGTTTAAGCATAATTATGTTCTTCATATTTCATTGTTTGTTGTTACATTCATAACAACTTTGCTCGCCGGTATAGAATGGACAACCGGGAAGATGGGTCCTTATAAACTTAGCGATTTGATACAGGGGCTGCCGTATTCTCTCTCGATATTATTTATTCTTGGAGTTCATGAGTTCGGACATTTTTTTGCAGCACTTTATCACAAAGTAAAAGTTACACTTCCATTCTTCATTCCATTCCCTCCAATAAGCGGTTTTTTTAATTTTGGAACGATGGGTGCAGTAATAAAAACTAAAGAACCAATTCCCAATAACAAAGCTATGTTTGACATCGGCGCAGCCGGTCCTATTGCCGGATTCGTAGCATGTTTGATTGTATTGATCTATGGTTTTACTCATCTACCTCCTACAGAATATATTTTGCAAATCCATCCTGATTATTATTCACCGGAGTATGGAAAAAATGCAATTGGTTTAGCATTCGGAGATACACTTTTATTTTCTATGCTAAAGTTTTTATTTACCAATGCTTCGCAATTCGTTCCTCCTATGTCGGAAGTTTATCATTATCCTTATTTGTGTGTAGGTTGGTTCGGCTTATTTGTTACATCTATGAATTTAATTCCTGTAGGTCAATTAGACGGAGGACATATTATTTATAGCATGTTCGGTGAAAAGAAACAAGAAGCAATTGCAAGTATAGCTATGATATTGTTAGTGATTCTCGGAGTATTTGGAATATTGGAATCATTTCTAAATATTGGTATAACAATTGGCTGGAGCGGCTGGTTATTTTGGTCCTTAATACTCTTTTTCGTTATTAAGGTTAAGCATCCGCCTGTAAATCAGTTTGAAGAATTAGATTGGAAGAGAAAGATTTTTGGTTATATAGCAATTCTTATCTTCATAATATCATTTTCACCTACACCAATTATTATTTCACTTTGAACTAAGAGTAAAGATTACTCTTGATTATATTATCAAACATCTATTAATTTACAGTCAAGAAAATAGGAAAAGGTTATAGAGAACTCTGCTACTGTTAATTTTTGATCTTAATAAAGTAGGATAGCAAATTTTCTATGATGTTTTCTTTTTTATGCATACCGGTGATAATTCCAACAATTCAAAAATTCATTTCTTGTTGATTCCTATATATATGAAAAATTTTGCAATAAATATTTTAAGTCTACTTTTAATTGCTTCGGTATTTATCTCATGTGGTAAGATTCCGGATGGAATAGTGGAATCTAAATTGGTTGATTATAAAGTTGTTGCAATCTCAGCCCCAACAACCTTTTCAACGAACTCTTCTGATTCAGTTATAACGACTTCGGTCTGGCTTCAAAGGACTGCAACTATTAGCATTGTTTGGTGTAGCGTTATTTCAAATGATGGTTCAGAAACAAAATATTCCCGTGTAAACTTACTTGATAATGGAGACTTGCAGAATAACGGTGACCAGAAAAAAGATGATGGAATATATTCGGGCAAGTTTATTATGAGTAAAAAATATTCTAACGGAAAGTATCAAATAGAATATTTTGTTGAAGATAACGTCCGTACTTCTCCTGATAATGTAAAAAAAGTTGGGACAAGTATTTTTTCATATGATAACGGGCAGACAAATTTTGCGCCGGTATTATCTAATCTAATTATTCCCGAAACTGTAAATAGAGGTGAAGCTTTTATTTTCACTATTAAAGTGGATGATCAGAACGGACTATCAGACATAGCTCAAGTATATTTCAAATTAGTTCGTCCCGATGACACAACAGTTACCCCCGGCCCACAGGATGATAACGGCTCAGGATTCTTTTTAATGCATGATGATGGAAATACAAATTATGGTGATGTTCAAGCAGGAGATGGGATTTATTCTTTTAAAAATTCTTTTGGTTCAACTTCACAAACAGGACAATGGAAATTTGAATTCCGGGCCAAGGACAAAGGAACACCTTCTAAACTCAGCAACGTGATAACAATTAATTTGGCAGTTAATTAATGAGAAAGATTCTAATAATATATTTGATTGTTGCACTAACTGTTAACCTTATTGCTCAACAGAAGATCATAAATTATAATCTTGAAAAAGAAAATAATGCTGCTTCAACCGATCTAACTCAACAGAGCAATACAATCGAAAAAATATTAATTCAAAATAATATTATTTGGTTGGCTACATCCAAAGGATTAAGCAAATCAAGTGATAACGGTTTAAGCTGGATAAATTTTTACAATGTTCAAGAATTTGGAACTGAAAGTATATCATCTGTTGGATATGGCAACGGTGCTATATGGGCTTCTACATGGCATTATGAAAATAAACTTGGAAGTGATATTCCCGTCGGTACAGGCATAAAATATTCTACCAATCAAGGGCAAACTTGGAATAAAATTCCACAACCGGTTGATGATCCCGGAGATTCGAGCATAGTTTATGGTATAAATAGAATTCGCGCATTACCGGTTACTGTTGCTGAACAAAATTTTATTTATGATATAGCTTTCACAAGCAATACAATTTGGATAGCAACGTTTGCAGGAGGTTTGCGCAAATCAACAGATATGGGGCAAACTTGGAAGCGTGTTGTTCTTCCCCCAGATAATCTAAATTCAATCAAACCAACTGATACATTAAAATTTTCATTACAGCCGCAATCAGGAAAGTTCGGTTCGGAATCATATTTAAATCACCGAGCATTTTCTGTCTTAGCCATCGATGATAATACAATTTATGTTGGAACAGCAGGCGGAATTAACAAAAGTACTGATGGCGGAGTAAGCTGGATAAAGTTCAATCATAATAATCAAACAAATCCGATAAGTGGAAATTTTATTTTATCTCTAGAAAAAAATGATTACGATAACTCTATCTGGGCAGGGACATGGAAAGCTGAAGGTACTTCTGAATATTGGGGTGTAAGTTCATCAAGCGACGGCGGACAAAATTGGAAAACTTATCTTACCGATGAACGGGTTATGGATTTCGGATTTAAATATGTTGGTAATCCGGGCAGTTATATAAGTGCAGATATTTTTGTTGCAACACAAAATGGCTGCTATCGTTCAAGCAATAACGGTTCTACCTGGATTGCTGCACCGGAAATTATTGATGACAATAAAAATGTTAGTTTGAATACAAAACATTTTCGTACGGTTAAAGTAAATCGTAATCAAGATAATTCTACAGATATTTGGCTAGGCACAATAAACGGATTAGCCAGATTGAACGAGACGAACGGATTTTGGACCGGGACTTGGAAAGTATTTTTGGCTTCTGAAAAATTAACTAGTGCAAATGATACTTATGCTTTTCCAAATCCTTTCTCACCGGATGCAGAAAGTATCAGAATAAAATATTCAACAACACAAGCAGCAAATGTTACGATCCGCATTTTTGATTTCGGAATGAATCTTGTGAAAACATTAATTCAAAACGTAAATAAAAATATCAACAGCGAAAATTTTGAATTTTGGAATGGTAGAGACGAAAACGGAAAAATCGTTCCTAACGGAGTTTATTTTTATAGAATTGATCTTGGAGGAAGCAAACCGTTGTATGGAAAAATTATGGTGATTATGTAATGATCAGAAAAATAATTATTCAAATATTAGCTTTATCATCGTTTGCATTTGCGCAAGCATCAACCTCTGAAATTAGCAGTATGCCGGGTGCATTCAGCAGAATGGGATTTGGTCCTCGCGGAATTGGAATGGGCAATGCTATGTCTGCAGTCAAAGAAGGAAATCTTGTCTCATATTATAATCCGGCATTGATTCCATTTCAAGAAGGGAATTCATTTCAAACTTCCTATACTTTTCTTTCATTAGACCGCTCTCTTAACTTTTTAAATTTTACAAAAAGATTTGAATTAGGTAAAAAAGAAAATGCAGATGGAACCACGAAACCAAGATCAGTTGTTGGCTTAAGTATAGGATTGATTAACGCCGGTGTCTCACACATTGATGCACGCGATAGTGAAGGAAGAAAGACCGGTGATCTATCCACAAGCGAGAATCAATTTTTCGTTGCAGTTGCAAATCGTTTTTCCGAAAAACTTTCGATCGGAATAGCATTTAAATTTTATTACTATAAATTATATCAGGATGTTACTTCTTCCGGACTTGGATTTGATCTCGGTGCTTTGTATTCCTTAAATAATGAAATGACTGTATCATTTATGGTTTCCGATATAAATAGTAAGTACCAGTGGGATACAGGTAAAATTTATGGTGCAAACGGTAAACAAACAAAAAATATATTTCCACTTCTAAAAAAGATAGGCTTTGCGTATAAATTTATTGAAGAGAAAATAATTGCCGCTGTTGAATATGAAAATAGTAATGCGGGAACAAATTTTTTGCGGATAGGCGGGGAATACAACATCTATGAGAATTTTCTTTTGCGGGCAGGAATAGATAAACTTAATCTTAGCAATTTTAATTTTCCTTTACGGCCATCATTTGGATTTTCATATTTTTATTCGCTCAATTCCTTAAGGATTGGAATTGATTATGCTTTTGTTATAGAACCTTATTCATCAAGCGATCAACATATAATAGGTGTCAATGTTAACTTCTAGAAAAGAAAATATTGCAATAAAATTTCTGGTTTTGTTTTTCTTTTGCACAGTTTCATTTGCTCAGTCCGCCGGAGAAAGCGGATTGGCATTCTTAAAATTTGGATTTGGTGCACGCAATGTTGCTATGAGTGATCTTGGAGTTGTAGACGCAAATGATCTAACATCTTTAAATTATAATCCTTCTTTAATTGCTCTTAATAGCAAAACTCAATTGTCGTTCACACACAATTCTTTATTCCAAGATCTTAATTCGGAAATGTTCGGCGCAAGTTTTTCGGTTTTCGGTCTGCCAGTCGCGGTTGGAATTAATACAACCACTATTGCAAATATTGAAGTACGCTCTCGACCTGGTGATGTAGAATCAGTATTCAGTGCACATTATTTTGCCGGGAGTATTTCAACAGCTTATGAGATAATAAATAATTTCTATGCCGGTGCTACTATAAAATATCTTTATGAAAATCTTTTTTCTGATGATGCCAACGGATTAGGATTTGATTTCGGTATTTCATACCAAGGATTGGTGAATGGATTATCACTTGGCGCCGCATTGCGTAATATTGGTTCTATGAATGAACTCCGTTCTCAATCAACAAAACTTCCTACAGATTTACGGATTGGCGTCGCTTATGATTTCTCTTTTACTAATTCCAGATTAGATTTTACATTGCTCACAGGCTTTCAGAAATATTTAGTACAAACTGATTCACATCTTCATATCGGCGGAGAAGCTGTTTACAATAAAATGTTTTCACTTCGAATTGGATATGCCAGCGGTTACGATTCAAAAAGTATTTCTACTGGTTTCGGCATTAAGTGGAAAGGGATTAATCTTGATTATGCTTTCGTTCCATTTAAGTACGGCTTGGGTGATTCACATATCATCTCTTTCATTTATACATTTGAATAAGGACACCATCTGATTTAATCATCTACGTTTGTTTCAATTCGCTGTTACACACAAATTGATTATTTTTGCTGAGTGAAAATCTTCAATCTTAATGTGGATATAAATGGAAGTAATCAAATATTCTGAAGAATGGAAATTGAAGTGGGATGAGTTCGTTCTAAATTCAAATAACGGAACGATGTTTCATATGCAAAAATTTTTTGATTATCACACTCCCGGTAAATTCAAATTCGATCATCTCTTATTTCTAAAGGATAATAAAATTGAAGCGCTTTTACCCGGAAGATTAACAAATGGAATTTACGAATCACCAATTGGCGCTAGTTATGGCTCTATAGTTACAGGTGATATTAAATTTGCAGAAGCAATGGAAATCGTTACAACATTGTTGGATTATGGTCGTAAGAATAATATAAAAGAATTTGAGTTGACTCCCGCACCGATGATTTACGAAAAATATCAGAATCAAAATCTAGACTTCGCTATGTTATGGCAAGGCTTTTCTTTCAAACTACATTACATTTCAAGCGCCATAAAACTTGATAAAGAAAGAGACATCATTGAACGATTGTCTCCAACAATTAGGAGGAACGTTCGCAAGTCGCTAAAAAATCCGACTGTTAGCGTTGAGATCAACGAACGCTACGATGAATTTTATCCAATACTTCTTGAGAACAAAGCTCGTCACAATGTTAAACCAACTCACTCATACGAAGATCTTCTTTGCCTAAAAGAATTGATGCCGGATAATCTCAAACTGTTTATGGTTTACCTTGATGACAAACCGATCGGTGGCTCGTCAATGTTTTTTGCTAATAAAAACGTCGCGTTATGTTTCTATAACATGCTTCGGTATGAATATGCTGAATACAAACCGATACAACGTGTAATGTATGAAGTTCTCAAATACTCCACAGAGAACGGTTATGCGTATGTTGATATCGGAGTTTCCCAAGACACTAAAGCGCAGAATCCGATGACACCGAGCATGAGTTTGATCGAGTTCAAAGAAAAATTTGATGCAAAGACAATTATGAGAAACACTTTCCATATTAAACTTTGAGCGATCCGGAATGTATGGAACGAACAAAAAAAATTCACATATCATTTCTTGGGAATCCGCGTTACGACTCACGCATAACAAATATTTCTAATTCACTTCGAGAAGACGGCTGTAAAGTATCGGTTCTCGGTTTTGATTGGTTTATCTCTTCCGAAGATTATTTTGATGTAGAGATAAAAATATTCGCGATCGAGAAAAATAAGTTCAGTTTATTTTTCTATCTGCAGTTTGTTTTTATTTTAATTAGTGAACTGGTTAGATCAAACGCTGATGTTTACATTGCTGAAGATCTTTACACACTTCCTTTTGTAACCACAATTGCAAAAATTAAGAGAGCCAAAGTCTATTATAACAGTCGTGAGATTTATGCTCACCTTGGTGGATTGCGTAACCGTCCGACGCTTCAAAGTATTGTGAAATCAATCGAAAAATTTTTTATTAAGAAAATAGATCTTGTCCTTACAACAGGACCGCTTGATTCAGAATACATAGAAAAATTATATAAGATCAGCGATACTTTAGTTGTAAGAAATATTCCTCCGTACCAAAAGGCAGTTTCAAAAATTGATCTAAGAAAAAAATACAATATTGATCAAGACAAAATAATTTTAATTTATCAAGGAGTGATATTACTGGGTAGAGGTCTTAAGCAGATTATTAACGCAATTGCAAGACTTCCTAAAACAGTTTTGATAATTCTTGGTGAGGGAGAACAAAGAAATAATTTTATTGAGTTCGCTAAGAAGTTGAATGTTTCGGAAAGAATTATTTTCGCCGGATCGGTTGATCAAAAAGATTTAATTAATTATACCGCGGGCGGAGATGTTGGTTTATCATTGATTGAAAATATCAGCATAAGTTATTATCACGCACTTCCTAATAAATTATTCGAATACATTATGGCTGGGCTGCCGGTCCTTTGCAGCGATCTACCTCAAATGAAAGCGATTATTGAAAAATACAATGTTGGTGAAAGTATAAATATCGAAGATGAAGAAAATATTTTTTCGACTTTGAATAAGTGGTGCGTAAACCCGAATCTTCTTGAAGCTTACAGAAAAAATTGTGCTGTTGCAGCTAAAGAATTAAACTGGCAGGAAGAATACAAAAGAGCGCGAGAGTTTTTGCTAAAATGAAAAACTTTTCAAATACTTTCTTTCCCTTTGGGAAGGAGCTTGTCCCGAACTTGATTCGGGATTGGGATGGACAGGTAATTTTTTTATATTGGCACCCCATTTTTGCCAGGCACTGATCGGCAAGTTTATACCCAACCCCGCCAGATCCGGAAGGAAGCAACGGTCAGTATGTAACTTGGGTGATTGGTTGTCTGGCATTTTTATAATAATCAATAATTAATTTCGCTTTTGATTTACCCACAATCTCTGCAAGTTTAACTTCATCTATATTTTTAATTTCTTCAAGACTAAATTTTGTTAATAGTTTTTGTGCAACTTTTTCGCCGATCCCTTTTATTTCCAGTAACTCACTTGTGATAGTTCTTTTGCTTCGACGTTCTCGGTGAAATGTAATTGCAAAACGATGAGCTTCATCCCTTACATGTTGAAGAAGTTTTAAGCTTGATGATGTTTTCGGAATTGATTGCGCTTCAGACTCTCCCGGGAGAAAAACTTCTTCTAATCGTTTTGCCAATCCAATGATCTCATAATTTTTAATCCCGAGATCGTCTAGAGATCCAATTGCACTGGAAAGTTGTCCTTTCCCGCCATCAACCATAATTAAATCCGGAATCGGCAATTTTTCTTCTTTAACTCTACTGTAACGCCGTGTAATAATTTCTTTCATGCTGGCAAAGTCGTCCGGTCCCTCAACTGTTTTGATAATGAACTTGCGGTATAAACTTTTCTTTGGCTTACCATCAACAAAAACAATCATACTAGCAACTGCATCAGTACCTTGAAGATTGCTATTATCAAAACATTCAATTAATCGTGGAAGTTTTTTCAATCGTAAATCTCTCTGCAAAGCCGAAAGTGCATACGGAACATTTCCTTCCTTCTTCATTTTCTGTAACTGAATTTCTTTTAATTGGAATTCGGCATTATGCTTACACATTAACACCAGCGATTTAGCATCGCTCTGTCTTTGCGGAATGACGAACTTACATTTTTTTAATGCTTTAGAGTTTAGCCATTCAATTAATGTTTCAGAATCTTCCGGTTCTATTTCTAAAATAATTTCTTGCGGTACTTCTACAAACTCATTGTAATAAAATTTTATGATAGCAGAATAAATTTGTCCCGGTTCTTCATTTTCTTCAATACTCAAATTTAATTGGCGTTTGCCAACGAGTTTTCCTGAACGAATATTTAATATTGTTGCCGCTGCATCCTTGCCTTCATATGCAGCGCTGATAACATCACGATCATCAAGATCATTAGTTACAATTTTCTGTTTTGATGTATAAACTTGTAGCTGATAAATTCTATCGCGTAATTCTGCAGCTTTCTCAAATTCGTATTTTGCGGATGCACTAGCCATTTGTGATTTTAATTCTGAAATAAGTTCATCTGTTTTACCCCGCAATACTTTTATAATCTGATTAACCATTCCGTTATAATGTGCTTGAGTAACTAATCCTTCGCAAGGTCCTTCACATTTTTTAATATGGTAATCCAGA
>QYQI01000154.1 GCA_007280825.1 Ignavibacteriales bacterium
AATAATATATGTGGTAAAATTAAATGAAAATCTGCGAAATTCTTCAGGTAGGCAAGATTATTCCTTCTTTACATGGAAAAGAGAAAACAGATGTTGTTAATGAACTTGTTGATTTATTTAAGAATGACGAACGTGTAAAGGATTTAGATGAAATGCGTAACGCAGTTCATGAAAGAGAAAAAATTATGTCAACCGGTGTGGGAAAAGGTTTTGCAATACCTCACGCAAAAACAAACAGTGTTAATGAAATTGTAGCTGCCTTTGGTAAACTTGATGAACCAATTGATTTTCAAGCTCTTGACGAACAACCTGTTAACTTAGTTTTTCTTCTAGTAGGAAAAGAAAATTTAGTTGGTCCACATATAAAATTGCTTAGCCGTATCTCTCGAATGATGAACAAAGATGAATTTAGAGAAAGTCTTTCAAAAGCTAAAACTGCCGAAGAGATTTATTCACTCTTCGAGAATGAAGAAAAACAATATTTTGAAACTGCATAATATTATTACATGATTAAAGCTGTAACCGGTACCCGCGATATACTTCCAACTGATATTCCTAAATGGAATTTTCTTTTATCTATTGTTGAATCCGTCTTTTCACGATTCAACTATAAGGAAATTCGTACACCTATTTTTGAAGAGACATCGCTTTTTGCACGGGGAATTGGTGAAGCTACTGATATTGTTAGTAAAGAGATGTACACTTTTCTTGATCGAAGCGGCGATAGTATTACACTAAGACCTGAAATGACAGCAGGAGTTGTACGCGCATTCATTGAACATTCTCTGGATAAAAAACAAAATCTTAATAAACTGTTCTATGCCGGACCAATGTTTAGACAAGAACGGCCTCAAGCAGGAAGATTTAGACAATTCCATCAATTTGGTGCTGAAGCGCTCGGGAGTAATGATCCGCTTCTTGATGCCGAAATAATAATTATGGCTTATGATATTTTTAAACGTCTCAGTTTGAAAAATTTGATTGTTAAAATAAATTCGCTCGGAGTTCCGGAATCGCGGGAAAATTATAAAAATGTTTTGCGAAAATATATTGAACCTCATCTAAACAAACTTTCATCGGAAAGTAGAAAACGATTTGATACAAACATCATGCGCATCTTTGATAGTAAAGAAGAGAACGACCAGAAAATAATGGAGAACGCTCCGCTGCTTATTGAATTTCTGGATGATGAAAGTCTTCAACATTTCGAAAAAGTAAAACAAACTTTGTTATCAACTAAAATTCTTTTTGAGATTGATACAAAACTTGTCCGCGGGCTTGATTATTATACACACACAACTTTTGAAATTGTAAGCGGAAGTGTTGGTTCACAAAGCGCATTGTGCGGTGGCGGAAGATATAACCTGCTGGTTAAAGAACTTGGTGGGAACGAAACTCCGGGTGTCGGTTTTGCTGCAGGTATGGAAAGAATTTTACTTGCTTGTGAAAATGAAAAATCTTTTTCTCTTGATGATGAAAAAATAGACTTGTTCATAGTAACGATAGAAAAAGGATTAGAAAAATTTGCTTATCAAACCGCAGTGGATTTTAGAAGAAAAGGACTTGTCGTTGATCTAGATTATTTAGACCGAAGTGTTAAAGCACAAATGCGTGAAGCTAACAGATTGAATGCAAAACATGTTTTATTTATCGGCGGGGAAGAATTTAGTAAAGGTGAAATCGTTTTGAAAAATATGAGCAGCAGCGAACAAAAGAATTTTTCTAAAAATGAGCTTGATAAAATTTATACGAGCATCAAGGAGAAATGATTGTCTCTTCGAAAGCCCAAAGAAACGCCAAAAATTCCTAAGACCAGAAAAAAGAAAGCTCATACTGCAATTGCTGCTATCCCATTAAAAAAACCTGACAAGCTTGAATATCTCTGCAAAGCATTTTATAAGTATGATGAATCGGTTAAAAAACAGTATTGTGTTTTTGCGATTGAAACGATAGTTGAGTTTACAAGTTTTTCTTACGAAGTATCTCTTGAAGTAGTGAAAGAGAAAAATGTTTTAAATTTTATTTTAATGGGATTAAATGCAAAAACAAATGTTGTTCCCCTGGTTCAACCTGCAAGGACAGAATTACTTTTTGAAGATTTGATTGGTGATTATATGGTTAATGTTGTTAAGCAGGATGGGGCAATCAATACCGGTGAGTTTCATTTCAACATTTATAAAAAAGAAATTTTATTAACTAAGCAATACAAAACGAATAAGAAAAACAATCGTGTCTTTTGCAAATTTGAGGTAGTAGAAAAAGAATTTTCCTTTCCATAATAAATTAAACCTTCTCCCTTCATCTTGAAGGGCGGGGGAGGTATTATGCAAAAAATTTATGGACGTAAGCCTGTACTCGAAGCACTTAAATCAGAAGTTGAACTAGAAGTAGTATATATAGCTTTTGGTCAGCATGGTGAAGTTATAAATCAAATTTTTTCTGCAGCTAAGAAACGCGGAATCAAAATTACACAACTATCCACACCAAAATTTGATTCTCTTACCGAAGGACAAAATGCACAAGGTGTCATTGCACTCAAAAGCTCACAAAAATATTTTGAGTTAGATGAAATAATAACTGAATCAAAAAAATCAAAATTTCCTTTTTTATTACTACTCGATTCTATTCAAGATCCTCACAATGTAGGTGCTATTTTACGAACGGCTGAATGTGCCGGAGTAGATGGCGTTATAGTAACAACAAACCAAAGTGCACCAATAACTGATACAGCAGAAAAAATCTCAGCAGGAGCTGTCTCTCATCTTAAAATTTGCAAAGTAAATAATCTTGTTCACGCAATGGAAAAGTTGAAGAAAGAAGGATTCTGGATTGCCGGTTCTCATCTAACGGCTGATTCAAAAAATTATACTGAACTGGATTATAAAATGCCATTGGCATTAATTGTTGGAAACGAAGAAAAAGGTATTCGTAAACTTGTTGCGGAAAATTGCGACTTCCTCATTAAGATTCCAATGAAAGGAAAAATTGATTCTCTTAATGTTTCTGTGTCCACAGGTGTTTTACTCTTCGAAATAAACCGCCAAAGAACTTTGATTTAATTTTTGTTTTGGAACGATTTAACCATTATAATCGTTTTATTTTTAATCTTGACTTTATTTTCCAGATAGAATAGGTTTGAATCAGTAATTAAAAGAAAGAAGTTAAATGAACGAAATAAGTGAGAAAAAGACGGTTTCGGGAGAAACAAGCAGTGATGATATGAAAGTTTTGGACGATCTGACCAGCTCGGAATATAAATGGGGTTTTGTTACAGATATTGAATCAGAAACCGCTGCCAAAGGATTGAATGAAGATGTTGTTCGTATGATCTCTAAAAAAAAGAATGAACCGGAATGGATGACTGAGTGGCGATTGAAAGCATTTCGTTATTGGCTGAAGATGGAAGAACCAACATGGTCAAATGTGCATTATCCTAAAATTAATTTTCAGGATATCAGTTATTATTCTGCACCAAAACAAAAACCAAAATTAAATTCACTGGATGAAGTTGATCCTGAATTACTCAAGACATTTGAAAAACTTGGTATTCCTCTGGAAGAGCAAAAACTTTTATCGGGTGTTGCTGTTGATGCAGTTTTCGATTCTGTTTCTGTTGCCACAACTTTTAGAGAAGCTCTGAAAGAGAAGGGAATTATTTTTTGTTCGATCTCGGAAGCTGTTAAAGAACATCCTGAACTCATAAAAAAATATTTAGGTTCAGTCGTTCCGTACACGGATAATTATTACGCATCATTAAACGCCGCCGTATTTAGCGATGGTTCTTTTGTTTGGATTCCCAAAGATGTTCGATGCCCAATGGAACTATCAACATACTTTAGAATCAATTCACAAGATACCGGACAGTTTGAACGTACGCTGATAGTTGCAGAAGAAGGAGCTTACGTAAGTTATCTTGAAGGATGCACCGCACCAATCCGCGATAACAATCAATTGCATGCCGCTGTTGTAGAATTGGTTACTCTTGATAATGCTGAAATAAAATATTCAACCGTACAAAATTGGTATCCCGGTGATAAAGAAGGTAAAGGAGGAATCTACAATTTTGTAACAAAGCGCGGAGCTTGCAGAGGAAAAAATTCAAAAATATCATGGACACAAGTTGAAACAGGCTCAGCTATAACATGGAAATATCCGAGCTGTATTCTACAAGGTGATAACTCGATTGGAGAATTTTATTCCGTAGCAGTTACAAATAATTATCAGCAAGCCGATACCGGCACAAAAATGATTCATCTCGGCAAAAACACAAAGAGCACAGTGGTTTCAAAAGGTATTTCCGCCGGACACAGCAACAATTCTTACCGCGGATTGATTAAGATTGGAAAGAATGCTGAAGGCGCACGCAATTATACTCAATGCGATTCAATGCTTATGAGTGATAAATGTGGTGCTCATACGTTTCCTTATATCGAAGTGGAAAATGAATCATCAAAAGTTGAACACGAAGCAACAACATCAAAAATTGGAGAAGACCAAATCTTTTATTTAAACCAGCGCGGAATATCTACCGAGGATGCAGTTAATATGATCGTAAACGGTTTTTGTAAAGAAGTATTTAAGGAATTGCCGATGGAATTTGCAGTTGAAGCACAGAAACTACTTGCAATTAGTTTAGAAGGATCGGTTGGATAAACGAACGAAGAACGTAGAGTGAAGAGTTAAGTACGAAAAGAAAAAATAATTAATCAAAAATTGAAAGCTGAGAGCTGATTGCTGAAAGCTAAACCGAAGGGAAAAGAATGTTATCAATAAAAAATCTGCATGCTAATGTTGATGGAAAAGAAATTCTTAAAGGAATTAATCTTGAAATAAAAACCGGCGAAGTGCATGCGATAATGGGTCCGAACGGTTCGGGAAAAAGCACACTTGCAAATGTTTTAACCGGAAATAAAAGTTATGAAGTGACAAACGGAAGTGTGCATTTTGAAGGGAAAAATTTATTGGATATGAATCCCGAAACACGCGCTCGTGAAGGTATGTTCTTAGCGTTTCAGTATCCGATTGAAATACCCGGAATCAGTAATGCAACATTTTTGAAAACTGCTTTGAATGAAATTAGAAAGTATAATAACCTAGCAGAGCTGACACCTAAAGAATTTCTTGACCGTATAAAAGACAAAGCAAAAGTTTTAGGATTAGATGATACACTTATCAGTCGTGCTGTTAATGTTGGATTTTCCGGCGGTGAAAAGAAACGAAATGAAATTTTTCAAATGCTTATGCTTGAACCGAAGTTTGTTCTTCTTGATGAAACTGATTCCGGGCTTGATATTGATGCATTGCGGATTGTATCAAACGGTGTAAACATTTATAGAAATCCAAACAATGCTTTCTTGGTTGTAACTCATTATCAAAGATTACTTAATTATATCCAACCGGATTTTGTCCACGTACTTTCCAAAGGAAGAATTATTAAATCCGGCGGTAAAGAATTAGCTC
>QYQI01000018.1 GCA_007280825.1 Ignavibacteriales bacterium
TATAATCCTAATGGAGTTAGTCTTGTTGATGCACTTGTAAGTCTTGGCGGATGTACCGGATCGTTCATATCAGATAATGGCTTGATTATAACTAATCATCATTGTGCATTTGGCGCTATTACAAGAGCCAGTACTTTAGAGAATAATTATCTTGAAAATGGTTTTCATGCTAAGACACTTGCTGAAGAAATTCCATCACAGGGAGGAACTTGCAAAATTACTGAATCATATCAGGATGTTTCAGATATAATTCTCGGTGCCATTCAAAATGTAACTGATCCAGTAGAGCGCACAAGAGTCATCGCACAAAAAATAAAAGAACTTTCAGACGCTGCCGCAAATGAGAAAGAATCTATCGTTGCAGAAGTTTCCGAAATGTTTGCCGGCAAGACATACGTTTTGTTCAAGTATAGAGTGATTCGCGATGTCCGTCTTGTGTACGCACCACCTCAATCAATAGGTAATTTTGGCAGTGAAACCGATAACTGGGTTTGGCCCAGACACACTGGTGATTTCTCACTCATGCGTGCCTACGTTGCACCAGATGGTAAAGCAGCTACTTATTCAAAAGATAATGTTCCTTTTAAACCAAAAAATTTCTTAAAAATAAATCCTAATGGCGTTGAAGAAGGAGATTTTGTTTTTCAACTCGGTTATCCAGGCAGAACATTTCGTAATCGTCCTGCACAGTATATGAAATATCAACAGGATTATTTACTCCCATACATTTCTGATCTTAACCAGTATGCAATAGAAACGATGCAAGAACTTAGTGCAGGAAATAAAGAACTTACACTTGCTTTTTCTAACCGCATAAAAGGTTTGGCTAACACAATGAAAAATTATCAAGGTAAGATTAAAGGTTTGAAGAAGATTAATCTTGTTGCACAAAAACAAGAAGAAGAAAAGCAGCTTCAGCTATTTATAAATTCAGAATCGGCACTGAAGGCAAAATATGGAAATCTTTTAGAAGAGATCAGAATTGTATTCGAGAAAGTTAATCAAAATGCACAAACAAATTTATGGCTGAGGCAGTTGAACAAATTCTCTACAACAGATTCACTTTCAACATTTGTATTAAATTATACTGAAGATATGCTAAAACCTGATGCTGAAAGAAGAACAGCTTACCAGGAGAAAAATATCAAACAAACTCTAACTTCTATAGAAAACGCAAAACAGAATTACAATGCCGACTTTGAAGAGACAATGCTGATGAAAATGTTTATGGATGCAAATGGATTCAAAAACTCCTCACGAATAATGGCAGTTGATGAGATATTAGAAGGCAACGGTGTAAATCCCGAAGAAGCTTTTCAAACTTTTATTAGCAATAATATTATCGGCTCGAAAATCCGTGATAAAGAATATTTTAATTCACTCCTTACAAAGAAACCGGAAGAGATTGCCGCTTTACAAGATCCTCTTTTTATTTTCACCAAAAAAATTAGAATGCAAAACCAGGCTAATGATAAAGAAAACCAAAAGATTGAAGGCAAGCTTAACAAACTTTACGGTGACCTTGTTGATGTAAAAATGCTATGGAAAAAAACTAACATGCCTGCCGGACAGGTAGGTTTCATTCCTGATGCAAACAGTACGCTTAGACTCACATACGGATATATCAAAGGTTATAATCCGGCAGATGCGGTTTTTATGGAACCGTTTACTTCCATAGATGGAGTAATTGAAAAAGCTGCAACGGGTGGTGATGATTTTGTTATCCCGGATAAATTGCGAGCGGTTTATGATAAAAAAGATTTTGGAAAATATGTAAGCAAGAAAACTGGCAAACTTCCTGTTGCAATGCTTTACGATATGGATACAACTGGCGGAAATTCCGGCAGTCCGGTTTTGGATGCTTATGGAAATTTGGTGGGAGTTAATTTCGACCGTGCGTATGAAGCAACAATAAATGATTTTGCTTGGAATGAATCTTATAGTCGCTCAATAGGCGTTGATATACGTTATGTTTTATGGGTCATGGATAAGATTGGTGGCGCAGATAATTTGTTGAGAGAAATAGGGATAAACTAATTTTGTCACTCTGAACGAAGTGAAGAGTCTTGAATTATTTGTTTCAGATTCTTCGCTTCGCTCAGAATGACAGCTAAATAAAAGTAGTATTTAATACTCCACAAAAAACGCCAGCACGCCAACAATTATCAAAACTATTCCGCTAATCAGTTTATCGTGATGTTCTAAAAAATGCCAGTTCAGTTTACGAACACCCTTCGAAGCAAAGTGCACAAGAAACATCATTCCAAGAACTGTAACAAAAAAATAAACTACAGAAACAATTCCAATTCCCAACCAGCCTAAACGGCTTGCTGTGAAATAATATACTTCAATTTCCAAACACGGAGAGAAGAACATTGCTATACTTAGTGTTAGCACAATTGATCTTTTACTCTTTCGTTTTTCAATAATTTCATCAATGTGAATATGATGATGGTGATGCGCTGTCTTTATTAAACTGTGCCGGTATTCCAAATAGAAATAGATAATGCCAAGAATTATTAAAATTGTCGGCGCAACATAATGAGTAATATAATGATAAGACTCAGATAATTTGTAACCGACCAAGCCAACAATAATTCCGATAATAACAGTGCTAATTGTATGTGAAGCCCCGGTTATTGCAGTTACAGTCAACGTTTCTTTGTCGGTCCACTTCTCAGCTTTGCCGATTGCAATTAACGGAAGCCAGTGACTTGGTATTGTAGCGTGAACCAAGCTAAGTAGAAGACTTCCTAAAAATATTTGTATGATTGAATTCACTAACTCAAAATATCAAAAAATATTGTATGTGTGGAAAGTAATGTAGAGACGGGATATCACGACAAGTCGGGACAAGTTATCCAGTCTCTACTGGATTATTATCCTACTGCAACCTTTGCGCAAATTGTCTCGCCAGAATAATTCTCAAGCTGATTCTCCAAAAACATTTCGTAAGAACCTAAATCTAAAAATCCATGTCCTGATAAATTAAATAGAATTGTTTTTCTTTCTCCTGTTTCTTTACAACGCAATGCTTGAACGATTGTTTCCTTAATTGCATGAGAACTTTCAGGTGCAGGAACAATTCCTTCTGTCTGAGCAAATAACTGTGCTGCTTGAAAGACTTCCATCTGCTCATAAGCATTTGCATTAATAGCCCCGATATTATACAACAACGAGACAGAAGGTGCTGTACCATGGTATCGCAATCCGCCCGCGTGTATTTTAGGCGGAATGAAGTTATGACCGAGCGTGTACATTTTTAGAAGCGGTGTCATTCCTGCTTCATCGCCGAAATCATATTCATAATTACCTTTTGTAAGTGAGGGACAAGATGCCGGTTCAACAGCAATCACTTTAAGATTTTTATTTACGCCCGTAAGTTTATCCCGCAGAAAAGGAAATGCAATTCCGGCAAAGTTACTTCCGCCGCCTACACAACCAATAACTATATCGGGATATTCATCAAACATTTCCATTTGTATCCGCGCTTCCTCACCAATAATTGTTTGATGAAGCAATACATGATTCAACACACTCCCCAAGCTGTAATTTGTATCATCACGCTGAACCGCCATTTCAATTGCTTCACTTATAGCAATTCCCAGAGAACCCGGTGATTCGGGATCTTTGTTCAAAACATTTCGTCCTGCATTAGTTAGAATTGATGGACTTGCATGAACTTCGGCGCCAAATAATTTCATAAATGTTTTGCGATACGGTTTTTGATTATAGCTCACTTTCACCATAAACACTTCGCATTCCATTCCAAAATGTTTACAAGCCATTGCAAGAGCGCTTCCCCACTGTCCCGCTCCGGTTTCAGTTACAAGTTTTTTTATTCCTACCTGCTTGTTATAATATGCTTGGGCATATGATGTATTTGTTTTATGGCTTCCTGTTGGATTAGCACCTTCGTATTTAAAAAATATTTTTGCAGGCGTCTGCAATGCTTTTTCAAGATTAGTCGCACGTATTAAGGGAGTTGGTCTGCTAAGTTTATAAAGATCACGAACCTCATCCGGAATTTCTATAAAGCGTTCTAGTGTTACTTCTTGTTTGATCAACTCCATCGGAAATATAGCGGATAGATCCTGCGGACCAACTGGTTGTTTTGTACCTGGATGAAGCGGCGGATTCATTGGTACAGAAATATCTGCCAAAATATTGTAATAGTGAGTTGGCATTTTGGTTTGATCGAGAAAAACTATTTTACTGCTTGACATGTGAACCTCCTTTGGTTTAAAAAGAAAAAGCCTCTGAATGGAAATTCACGGCCGGATATAAAAAAGCCGTGAACGTTTCTACCATCCACGGCTTGTTGTTAATTTTTATTTAAAGCATTAGGATGGCAAAGAATTATTTCTCCACCACCAATTATTGCTTAATATATTATTTGTGTTTACCATCTTAAAAGTAAAAGTATAATCGTTATACAGTTTTGTCAATATATAAATCGTTTTTTATCAAAAAAATCCAGTTCCTTGAATGAAATTGAGCTTTTTTGTGAGCACGGGTGGGCTCGAACCACCGACCTTCACCTTAAAAGGGTGTTGCTCTACCACTGAGCTACGCGCCCTCACCATTAAAATTGCGGGCGTAAATATAAACCTCTCCCCTTTAAATTCCAAAGCAACTTATTCGCACACTAAAAAATTATTTTTCTCACTCTTTTTTTATATATTGAAACACAAGTAAAATTTACCACATATGAAAGACTCAAGAATTTTAATTGCCGATGACGATGAAACTCTTTGTTACCTTTTAAAAGAAGAATTGGTAAACGAAGGGTACTCGGTAGATGTTGTTTATGATGGAAAAGATGCCATCGAAAATTTGAAGAAACGTTTCTATGATATTCTTCTACTCGATCTTGAAATGCGCGAGGTTCATGGAGAAAAAGTTTTAGGTTATGCCAAAGAAAATCATCCTTCATTACAAGTAATTGTTTTAACCGCAAAGTCAGATATGCGAACAGCTATTGACTGCATTAAGCAAGGTGCGTATGATTTCATTACTAAACCATACGAGTTCGGTCAACTTTGTGTAATTATTGAACGTGCACTTGATCATAAAGATCTGCTGATTAAAAATAAAATACTTACATCAAAAATTAGTCAGCTCCCTTCTAATACAATTATTGGAGAGAGTGATGTAATAAAAAAAATTAATCGTTTGGCAGAACGTGCGGCAAAATCTGATTCCAATATTTTGCTTGAAGGTGAAACCGGAACCGGAAAAGAATTATTCGCAGAATTTATTCATAAACATTCCAATCATGCTGATAAACCATTTGTCGCTATCAATTGTGCATCTCTTCCGGATCAGCTAATAGAGAGCGAACTTTTCGGTTATGAAAAGGGGGCTTTCACTGATGCAAAATCTTCTAAACAAGGATTGGTCGAAATCGCACACGGAGGCACACTTTTTCTTGATGAGATTGGTGAATTAAGTTTAGCCTTACAGCCTAAACTTTTACGATTTCTTGAGAATGGAGAATTCAGAAGAGTAGGAGGAGTAGTAAATTTGAATTCTTCTGTCCGTGTTATTGGTGCAACAAATAAAAATTTAATGGAAGAAGCGGAAAAGAAAAATTTTCGCCGCGATCTGTTATTTAGACTAAATGTTATCACATTAACAATTCCTCCGTTGCGTGAACGCGAAGGAGACGTGCTTTTGCTTTCAGAATATTTTCTTCAGAAGAAATCACCGGTTCGTTCGATCAAAAAACTTTCTACCGATGCTAAAAATGATTTGCAGCGTTATAACTTCCCCGGTAATGTTAGAGAGCTGGAACATATAATTGAGCGGGCAATAATATTTTCCGAAAGCGATACAATTCAATCTAAAGATTTGAACGTGCCTAAAGAAGATTTTGATTTTGCCAACTTTGTAAAAGATGATGGCACTCTTCTAACTATGGATGAATTGGAAAAAATTCATGTTAAGCGGGCTTTAGAACATCATAATTGGAACCGCGAAAATACAGCCCGCGCTTTAGATATTAGCCAAAAGACACTCTATTCAAAAATTCTAAAGTTCAATCTTAAATAGAATGAAACAAGATTCCTCTGTAAAACATCTTGCGCATGATCTTAATAATATTTTCACTCGTATACTAAACAGTATAGACCTTCTTAAAAGAAAAGTTGCTAATATTGATTCTATCCTTCCTATTCTGAATAACATTGAAAGCGGAACTTATCTAGCATCAGAGATGATTGATGATACATTCGGCAATACATCAAATAAAATTACCCAGCGAAAAATTAATTTAAATTCGATTATCGCAGATATAGTCCGTTCATATACATTACAACAAAAAGACAAAATTGATTTTCAACTTTCTCTTGAAAAAAACCTTAAACAAGTAAACGGCAAGTATTCTGATTTTTATCGGGTAATCTTAAATCTCGTAACTAATTCAATTGAAGCAATAAGAGAGAAAGGATTAATAAGAATTAAAACATGCAATTTAGAAAACGAAGATAAGGTTCAAATTATCATAAACGACAACGGAAGCGGTATCGAAGAGCAGTTTCTTTCTCAAGTATTCAATGAAGACTATTCAACTAAAAATAAAAATAAAATTTCCGGCGTTGGATTATCTATCGTTAAAGAGATTATTGAAGATTATAATGGAACTATTTCCGTTTCAAGTGAAGTAAGCAAAGGTTCTGAATTTACTATCACATTAAATTCTGCACCGATACTGCATGACAAACCTGCACAAAGCGGAAAAACAATTTTGCTTGCAGAAGATGAAGATATACTTCGCGAACTTCTTACAGAACTTTTACAATCTTATGATTACTCAATACTTACTGCATCAAATGGAATTGAAGTTTTGGAAATACTTAAAGTGAGAACGCCAGATCTGCTGATCATTGATAAAAAGATGCCTGAGATGGATGGACTAACATGCTTGCATGAAATGAATAAAGCAGGTTACATTTTACCAATTGTTCTTGCTTCAGGTTCACCTTCTGAATTTGATGAAACTCTTCCCAACAATTTTATAAGTAAAATTATCAACAAGCCGTACAACTTTGAGGAATTGCATTCTTTAGTAAAAGAATTAATTGGGTAGGTCTTTTTTCTCTTCTGACTTCAAATCAATTATATTAAGATCGTTAACGTAAGGCGTGATTACCGGTTTTTTAATAGAACCAAGCTTATCAAGAACATAAATAATATCTCTTGTTGCATTCTCAATAAATTCAATTCTCTTTAAGATGTTTTCGGATGAATAATTTGTTTTAGAAATTTCTCTGCGGATAGCTGCAGTTGAAAGATTTATCAATGTTAAAGGTTGTTTTATCTCGTGATTTGCAGTTACAACTGTTGCAGCAAATGTTTTAATCTTTTCTATTTCAATAAGAAATTTATTTGTCTCACTGAATCTAAGCGCTGAATTTATTCGTGCAATTAATTCAATGCGGTTAAAAGGTTTCTTGATATAATCGAAAGCGCCAGACTGCAATCCTTGTTTTAAATTGTCTGCTTCTGTCAAAGCGGTTAATAAAATTATTGGAATAAGTTTTGTCTCATCTTTAGAAGACAAAGTTTTACAGACGTCATAACCGGAAATATCAGGCATCATAATATCTAAAAGTATTAGATCCGGTTTTTCATCAACCGCTTTCTGAATTCCCATTTCACCATTATAAGCTTTTGCAATTTCAAAACCTTCACGCTCCAGTCTGTCTTGAAGTAAAAAGACGCTATCGGGACTATCATCAATGATCAGAATTTTTTTCATTGGCGGTTAACCAACTTTAGCTTTTAAATATTTTTTTAATTTAGAGGCAAGTACTTGTGAGTTTATCGGTTTTGTTACGAGATCATTAAAACCATTTTTTTCAATAACCTCTTTATTATCAAGCATTGCATAGGCTGTTAGTGCAATTACAGGAATATTTTCAAATCTTTTTTCATTACGTATTTGTTTTATTGTTTCAAATCCATCCATCTGCGGCATCATTATATCTAAAAATATTAAATCCGGTTCAATATGATTCAATGTTAATAAACATTCCATTCCATTATGCGCAAATATGGTATTGCAATTCATTTCCTTAACGAACTCACCTATAGTAAAAAGTGCATCGTTATCATCATCAACAATTAAGACGGTTGGTTTCGAATCTCTGCTGCTCTCATTCTTCAGATAATAATTTGTTTGTTCATTTGGATTCGTTTCTTCAATAAGATTATTTTTTCTATTTGTAATATCGTCATCAATCTTTAATCTGTCGCGTAATACTTTCAACACATCCAACGGGTGCGATTTAACTATTAATGCTATTTCCTTAAACTTATTATTCAATTTATTTATCTGGTCTTGAGTTAATACTTTTGGTACTTTTAAAATAATCGGAACATTTTTTAAAAGTCTGTCTTGAGAAATTTCATAAATCATTTGTAATGATTGCTCCATAAAAGAAGCAATATCTATTATAACAAGATGCGATTTTTCCTTTTGAATTCGCTCACCAACATTTGCTGAAGTAGAAATAATAGCAATATCAAAAGCATCTCCAAAAGATTTTTTGAGTGTTTCAAATTCATCATGATGGGTATCAATAAAAATAATCTTGCGAATATTTTTTTCAAAATGCGATTCAACCTTAGATATCAATTCCTTAAACTCATTGTAATTAATTTTATCAATAATGAAATCAAAGATTTCTGGTTCCCATCCGACTTTTTCTTCTTCTACAATTATTGTAAGAACTATCGGTATGTGTCGTGTTGATCCGTAGTTTTTCATGGCAGGAATAAAAGTCCAGAGATTACCTTCATTTATAAATGGGTTAAATATAACTGCATAAGGTAACTTTTCTTTCGCCAAACGTAACCCGTCATCAGTGTTTGAAGTTATAATAACATCATAATCATAAGAAGCCAAATAATCACCAATTAGCTTTTGCGTATCAATATTATCGTTAATTATGAGTATGGATTTTGTTAGTTGTCTTTCTTTTTCTGGATCAGTTAAAGTTAAAAATTGATGCTCTTGAACTTCAACAACATCGAGTACGGTATCAGGTAACATAAAATAAAATCGTGAACCATTTCCGGATTCGCTTTGAAGAGAAAGTGTTCCTCCAAGCAGTTCAACATATTTTTTACAGATAGCAAGACCTAAACCTGCACCGCCATATTTTCTGGATGTGCTGCTGTCTACCTGTCTAAACTCGCTAAAAATAATTTTCTTGTTTTCATCAGAGATGCCTATGCCTGTATCAGTTACACTGAACTCGATATCAGTTCCATTGATTAGTTTAATACTAAGTCGGACAGATCCTTTATCGGTAAACTTAACTGCATTTACCAATAAGTTAATTAGAATCTGCTCCAGCTTACTCTTATCAGTATTAAGAAGAACATTAGAATTTCTCTCAACATCAAAATTAAACTCAATATTTTTTTCTGATGTGATTTGTTGAATATTCGGATAAATTTCTTCAAGTATATCATTCAACAAAAAGCTTTCTTTCTTAACTTCAATTTTGCCGGACTCAAATTTTGAGAATTCCAAAATATTAGTAATTAAAGAAAGCAATTTTTTCCCGTTTCGATGAACTATATTCAAGCGGTCCTTAGCTTTTATAACAACAGAACTATCTTTAATCAATAATTCTGTTAATCCAAGAATAGAAATTAAAGGCGTTCGGAGTTCATGAGACATACTAGCTAAAAATTCGGATTTCACTTTTGTTAATTCAACTGCTTTGATTCTCTGTCGTTCAATTTCATCAGCTTTGTCTTTTAATTGCTCGTGAAGCCCTTTCAATTCATCGTTTTGCTTTATGATCTGTTTGTTCTGCTTTTGATATTCTTCATTGAGTTTTTTCAATTCACCAATAAAATTTTCAAGCTGTTCAAAAGATTTTGCATTGATAATTCCAACTGCAAGCTGTTCATGAATATTATCAATATAATTACGAACATCTGTATGCGGGTCGGACTCTGCAGCTAATTCAAGTACTCCAATTGTCTCTTTGTTATAAATAATCGGGTATATCATTAAATACTTAATCTTTATAGAAGCTATACCAGTTTTTATTTCGGGGAAGTTATCGTTGAACCGGAATTCAACTTTTTCTTTCTTCTCAATCGCATTACTATATATACTCACATCTTGTTTTAATTCAATAAATTTTTTACTGATTCCAAATGACGATATTAATCTTAAAGATTTTTGCTCAACAAGATATAGTACACCAAATGTTAATCCGGTTGACTTAATTATTTTAGAAAGTGAAGCATCGGATATTTCAATTAAAGTTGGGTTTTGATTAATGAGCGTTAAGAATTCAGAATATTCTTTTTCAGCTCTTTTATTCCGGACTAATTCATCAAGCATGTGGTTGAATGTTTCGCCGAACTTACCGACTTCATCTTTTGTAAGAATCGGGACGCGGTGATCAAGATTTCCCTTTCCTGTGATTTCTGCTGCCTGGCTTAATAGAGAGACCTGTTCTCTAAGCTTAGCAGTAAAAACCCAAACAACAATAAAGGTTATAGCACTTCCTGCAATTACAACAAGCAACATTACTAATCTTAATGTGTCCCGGAATTCAACACCTTCTTTATAAACATTAAAAACAATAAAATTAATTTTTGCACCTGGAGTTAGAATAGATTTTGGAATAAATAGTGCGGCTGTGAAATCTGCATTGTCCAACTCGGCAGTAAATAAATCAAAACTATTACGGTATTTTAAATTCCTTGCTGCATTTATTATCATTAAAAGATGAACTTGATTTTTTTCCGGATTGGAGATCTCATCCGGAGAATTATTAATTACCAAAGCAATTTCAGCGCGTATTTTTTGAGAGATCCGATTTAAATACTTGGACGAAATTTGATTTCCATAATAAACAGTTTTGCCGTTAGGAAATTGTGCGTATTTAAGAATTACATTTGGATTATCGGAAAAAAATTGTCTAAATGATGAGGATCTAATATTAAGATATGAGCCGGATTTTACTTTGAATTCCCGATTGTTAATAAGAGAATCATTAACAAGTGTAAAACAAAAATCTATTGAAGTTGAATCTAGATTTATTTTATTAAAAGAATTAACGAAGGAAGAGATTAGACGAAAATCCTCTTCCAATTTTACTTGTTCGTTTTGGAATGCAAATGCAAAATCATTAGTAGAATTTAAAACAATTTTTGACTGTTGCTGAGTTAAAACTTTTCCAGTTAATGAATAAAAAACAAAAGTTGAAGCAATGGACATGACAAGAACGATAAGAAAAGCAATCAATATAAATCTATAGTTAAGCTTCATTACGTGATTTTACCTTCCGATTTAATGAGTATTAAAACGGAATGAAGAGCTGTTGTTAATTGCTTGACGGTAAGATAACTAACCGCATTAAAATAATTTGTTCTAATACTATTTTTTATCGTCTTCTTTGTTCTTGGATTGCTCTTTATATTTCTCCATATCGTTCCTCTGCTTCTCTAATGTGTTCTGTAATGTGGTTTGTGCCTTCGGTCTTAAAAATCTTTCCCTTAAAGTTGGAAGAATGTCAGCTTTTATCAAAAGAATTATTTCTTTTTGAGATACTGAAGCCTGATCGTATCCAAAAATATATTTTAGACCAAAAAACCACCACGGAAGATCTTTCAAAAATGGGATTCCTCTTCGCACAGTTGTTTCTTCGTTTACAATCAATCCACCAATAGCAGTTTCTTCTCCATTAAGTAAAAGAAGATTTGTTATTACTTCGGTTTTCGGTTTTTCAGTTGATAACGAACCGATTATTACAGAACTTCTTTCCATCCTAATTTTTAGATAAACATAATCTATTCCGTCTTGGTTTAAAATTGTTGGAGTAGCTTCAATGATCGTTCCGGCTTGAAAAAACTTATCAACCAAATTACCAGAGAAATCCCTTTCCTTGATAGAGAAATCAGAACCGACTTGTGTTTTACCTGTTTTTTTGTTTATTGCTGTAATAACCGGACGAGAAATTATTTTACCAAGGTTTTCTTCTTCAAAAAATTTCAATAACGAAGTAGCTGTTCCATCAAACGGACCCATAGAAAATGTTGACTTACTGCTTAAATTAAAATCTGTCAGAACTTGTTGCTGTTGAGCCGCTGTAGTTGTTGTGGTTGATGGGGCTTGGCTTTGAAGAGATACCAATTTTCCGCCAATTCATAATCCCGTTAGAGACAACATGAATTCCCAATTAACACCTTTTTCATTCATCTCTTTAGTATTTGCTTCAAACATTACAGCCGATATTTTTACTTCTCTTTCATCAATGGAAACAATACTTGTATCGGCACCAACTTTGGGATCTATTTTTCTCTTAACGATAATTGTTGATTCTGTTTCCTCTAATATCAGATTATTGTATTGAACAATTATGATCAACGCTTTTTTGTACTGCATCTTATCAATTTCAATTCCTATCGGAGTTGTGATAGTAACCGGTGATACAACCTTCTTGCCGGAAACTTTCTCGCTAACTTTGCTAATTATTTGTATAGCCTGCTCAAAACTGATACTTTCTGATAACGTAACAAGTTCATCCGGATTAACATGCCCTTTTAATTTGTCCTTCAAATCAAACTGACCATGAGTAGTTAACATAAATCCGAATAGAATTAAAATTACTATTAGCTTTTTCATTTTATTTACTCTGTTTTTTTTCTTTTTCAAGTTTCAAATTGTAATTCTCTATTACTCCGCCTTTATTAAGTACAAAATTTACTTCGTTGTTCTGATAATTAATATTGGTGAGATAACCGAGATATACCTGATCACCTTCCCATAATAAATACGTGTTGCCGCTTGCATCAGAAAGGAAAGCCCCATCGGGAATTAGTGCTAGCAAATGAGCTGATTGAGCATCCAATAATTTATCCTTATTCGGCGGTATCTCGTTTCTAATAAGAGGAAAAAAGAAATCATAAACCGGATTTGGAATTATCTGATTTTCCTTAAAATTCTTTACAAAGAAACGATTATCGTTCGAATAATATACTTTTGCTTTAAACTTGTAACTTACTAGATAATGCGGGGTACCGTCTTGTTCTACTTTAACATTATTTGTTAAATCAATATCACTAACTTTTTTAAGTTGTTTACTTTCCTCTAATGCATAAATTAGTTTAACAATATCATTGAATTCAGCAATGCCATTTAAAGTATAATGATAAATATTGTAATCAGCAGAAGTTTCTGTCTCAACATATTCTATGTTAACAAACGAGTTGGGTGAAAAATTAAAACTAACATGATTCACAAAATCAAAAAACGATGCCTGCGTAAGATTAAAAGGTATGTTATACTTTCTATTAGCTAATATTGAATCAAGTTCAGCAACTCGTTTTTTGAGAAGATCTAATTGCTGATTCAGAGCATCGGTATCAAGTTGATAAAGTTTTAATTCTTTAATCTTCTTTTGCTTATCATTAATTTTTCCTTTTTGTAAAAAGAAATGGAAGAATCCCCCGCCAACAAAGATGGCTATAAAAATTATTAAAATTATGATTGTATTTTTTACTTTACTGCTCATTTTGTAATAAGAGTATCCCTCATTAATTTCAGATTAAGTACGTATGCAAAAGCACTTTTTTCTCTTAGTGGTTCATAGTTAATGCTCTTCAGTAAAGAAGCTCGGTTCAGATCTGCAAACTCGGTAAGTACACTTCTATTTAATGAATAACCATTCATTTTGATTTCGTCTGGTGTTATTGTTTCAATTTTAGTTACCCAAAAATTTCTTCTTCTTTCAATAAAGTCGGACATTTTAAAAATTGTTTTATTCCAAAGACTGGAACCTTCTGCCGCTTGATCTAGAATTTTTTGAGTAGCATCGAAATTTTTAATTCTTGCATCAATAGGAGTTATTTCAGCAACAAGAGCTTGATTTTCAATTTGTCTCTGATTAAGCCGGGCAATTTCATAATCAAGATCCTTTATTTCACGATTAGTGGAAAGTATTTGGAACGTAAAATAAAATGCTGATCCAAAAAGCAGAGGCATAACAGCATAACTATGCCATCCGAATTGCAAGAATTTTTGATTCTCCTGAATGTACTTCGGCAAAAAGTTAACGCCGACATATATTTTATCAAGTTCGTCAAAATATTCTACAGCAACGGAGATTGGAATTGCATACAAAGCTAAATTTGTTTTGTCTTCTTCACTAATTGAAGAAGTATTAAAATTCTCAAATTTAAGTTCGGAGACATTTGCTTCGGGAAATGTTCCATAGAAAGAAAGGATTAAATTTTCAGATCTGTCTTCACCGCATATAATAATATTATCTAACTTAGGAATACCGCCATTCTCCATCTCCAGAAGTATCTTTGAAAAATAAACATCATAAGTATGAAGATTTTTTGTTCCAATATCTAAAGTTGATCCGATATGAGTAAGTTTTTGTCCTTCCATAAAGATCAACTTGCTATATTCTTTTCCTATATAAACTATTAGAGAGTAATCTTCAGGAAAAAATTTTGTGGATTTTGAAACGTAATATGCTAATGATAATTCGGCAGTTTTAATTGTAGGTATTTTTAAATATCGTTTCTTATTATAATTGGCTAGTTGATTTATCAAACCAACACAAGGAATCTCTCCTTCAATAAATACCCCAAGCATAGATTTTTCATTCAACTCAAAAACATCTATCAAATCTTCAGTTACTTCTATTCCTTTAGATGTTTTCAAATCACTAATAACATTTTCGATCAACTTTTTCTTATTAGTATCACTCTGCCCTTCATAGGTATGAAAATTTATTACAGGTTCTGTTACAATTGGGATGAAAAGCATATTACTAAGTTTAAGTTCAGATAGAAGAGAGTTGAGTTGACCCACATCAGATTGGTCAACTGGCAAAGACGAAGATGAAAGTACTCCTTCAGTATCAAGATTATCAAAAGAGACTTGATCTGCAGAGATTAGATCCTGTCCATCAAGTTCAGCCATTACATCTTGTCTTAAGGTTGACTGAAGTGTGCGGGACATAGTAAGAGAACCAACACTATGAATTATAATACCGTCTTTATCTCTTGACAAAACAGCAAGTTTAGCATCGGTGCCTTCACAATATAGACAGACAATCTGTTTCATCTATCCCTTTAATAATTGAAGGATTCTAGTTTTATTGTTAGCATAAGCAATAGCGCTTTCTTTAGAGATTTTCTTATCGGCACATAAACGTAACAAATCCTGTTCCATCGTAACCATGCCCTGAGGGCCTCCTTGATTGATCATCATGTAAATTTCACTGGTATTATTGTTCTTTATTGCCGCTCTGACCGAAGGAGTAACAATTAAAACCTCTTTAGCCAGAACTCTTTTGCCGTCTAAACTTGGTACAAGTTTCTGAGATGCGACAGAAATTAAAACGTCTGCCAGACGGTTTCTTACTCTTTCTTGCTCTGTGGGATTAACCTCTGCAATTATACGATCTATAGATTCTACAGCAGATGATGTATGTAATGTTGAGAATACTTTATGCCCGGTATCTGTTACTTCTAAAGCTGCCATGATTGTATCGGAATCTCTCATTTCACCAATTACAATAATATCGGGATCTTGGCGTAAGGCTTGAGTTACCCCTTCCTTAAATGAATTAACATCTCTCCCAACTTCACGATGTTTGATTATTGCTTTTCGTGATTTGTGAACATATTCTATAGGAGAAGCAATAATTACAATGTGGCATGGATCGGCATCATTATGAAAATCAATAATTGCATCAAGAGTAGTTGATTTACCTGATCCTGTAATTCCTGTAATCAACGAAAGACCGAATTTAATATAACCAAGGCTCATTGTTTTAACTGCAACAGGATGAAAGTCTAAAGATTCAATCGGGCGTATTCGCGTCTGTATTGATCGCATATTTAGAGCAATACTATCCAAATCAAAATATGCATCAGCTCTAAATCTAACGTCTAATTTTGCTTTATCGAAATGGAATGAATAACTGAAATCAAGATTTCTTTCTTGTAATAAAAAATCTATTTGGCTTTTACTGAGTAAAGTCATTACAAGAGTAGATGTTTCATCTTCAGTAAATTGAGGAATATCTGCAACACGTTCTTTCTTTCCAAATATTCTGAACCAAACATAATTTTGAGTGCCGTGTCCGCCTAACTCAACATCAGATGCTTGACGGTCTATCATCATTTCTAAAATACTATTAGTCAATTGTAAGATGTGAAGCCGTTGTTCAACCTGAAGCTCGTGAATGTGTTCTGCTATATAATTAACACGCTCGGGGCCAAGAACAGTAGAAGGAATTTTTGCAGTAAAAGCCGTAAGTATCTGTTTTGCATCCAAAATCATTAATATTCGCCGCTTAAATGAATAAATAGCAAGGTGAATTATACTTTAATTACAATATAAAAAAAAGATTGCTGAATTAGTCTTCCATTGTTGCGCCAATTACTTCTTGAATAGAAGTTAATCCAAGTTGCACTTTCTCAAAACCTGAATCGCGCAAACTTTTTGTCCCGTCTCTTCTTGCTTGATCGCGTAATGATTCTTCATCAATTTCTTCGCCAGCACGTACAATTAATCTTCTAACTTCTTTTGTAAAATAAAGAGCTTCGTGTATTGCCATTCTTCCTTTATAACCACTATGATTACACTTCTCACAACCTGCAGCATCATAAATTTCATGTCCTATCCAATCTTTTATATCGAGTCCGGTTGGAAGTATATGATCTTCGAGATTCACAATTTTCTTCTTACAACTTTCGCATAATTTTCTGATAAGTCTTTGGGCAACAATAATGTTAATAGCATAAGCAATTAGAAATGGTTCAACACCCATCTTAAATAAACGCGCAACGGCACTGGGTGCATCGTTTGTATGCAAGGTGGAAAATGTTAAGTGACCTGTGTTAGCAAGTTTAATAGCTGTTTCGGCTGTTTCTTTATCACGCATCTCACCAACGAGAACGATATCAGGATCGTGACGTAAGATTGATCTGATTGCCTGCTCAAAATTCATTTTGTAACCAATCTTAAGTTGACGCGCTCCTTCGATAACATATTCTACAGGATCTTCTACTGTTAAAACATTTTTTGTGGGATTGATTACCTGATAAAGTGCTGCAACTAATGTTGTTGATTTACCGCTTCCTGTTGGTCCCGTTAAAATAACCATTCCCTGGGGTTGACTTATTGCTTTTACAAATGCTGTGTTTGCGTAACCAGTAAGACCTAATTTTCCTAAATCCCGGATTACTTTTCTATCATCAAGAATTCTTATTACTATACTTTCAAATTTATTTTTTAATTCTGTGCCAACCGTGGGGAGGACAGAAACTCTATAACGAATAATATGTCCATCAATTTCTCTTTGCATAAAACCATCTTGAGCACGTTCTCTTTCAAATCTATCCAGTCCTTTCGATCGATCTTTTACAACTGCCATTACTGCCTCTGGTAATGTGTTCTCCTGAGTATGCCAAAGCATTAATTTACCATCTAAGCGAAAATGTATTTCTGTTTTGTTGCCGGACTTTGGAATAATATGAATATCACTTACACCTTTTCGAGTTCCTTCAATAAGTGCAGCTTCAACTAAATTGATTAACGCACTTTTATTAATTTCTGCATCGAGTTCTTCTTCATTAACTGATGCTTCATCCTGAACTACTTGAATTTCTTCTCCTGCTTCCTGAACTAATTTCAAATATTCGTTTTCAGAAGAAACAAGAAGAGAAATTAATTTTTCATAATCTTTTTTTCTGAGGTAATTTATCTCATACTTTTTAATATTTAATGTATATGCAACCTTTGCAATATTTCTATCGGTTGGATCAACCGCTGCAAGAATCAACTTGTCTTTTTGTCTATCATCGTATTTAAAAGGAATAACACGGTGTTCAAGAAGCATTTTCTGAACTTCTTTTCCTTGCCTGGTCATTAAATTTTTCATTTCGGCAATACGTTCGTCAGGTAATTCTTCGGGATGAATATTTAATTCTTTGAAAGCATAAAGAACTGCAACTTCTCTAAATATCATATCATGATCATAACCAAATTCGTCTACCAAAATTTGAGCAAGATTTCTTTTAAGTTTGGTTAGGTCGCTATCTTTTATTTTGAGAGATTGTTCTAAAATTTTGTGATCAATAATTCCTTTTTTTAAAAGGAGGTAACCGATCTTATCGGTCATCTCTAACTGAGCATCAATCATCTTTTTTCCTATCTGTTATTTCATCATTGGTGATTTAGGGCTTATTGTTGCAGTTTCAGCAGAAACAAGAGTAAGACCAATCATTACAACCATTATAACCATAGCAATTCCAACTTGAATTAATTCAATAACATTTTTCAATCTGTAAACTGTTTCACTTTCATAATAATTTGCCAGTTGTAGTGCAGTATTTTTTATTGTACCTGTTTCTTCGCCAGAATGAAATCTTGAAAGAGCAGTTTCAGTAAAAACACCGCAAGCAGTAAAGGCTTCAGTAATGCCAATACCTTTTTTTATCATTAAAGGTATAGCAACATTTTTAATTTGATGTTCAAAATAAGCATTACCCGCAGCTTCTGCAGCTATTCGTATTGGTTCTATACTTTCTGCAGATCCGCTGTATAAAGTATAAAATACTCTGCAAAATACTTCAATAAGAGTTTTATGTATCAACGATCCTATAATTGGAATTTTGAGCATCATGCGATCTACAAAAAACCTACCTTTTTTAGTCTTGCTGAATTGCCAAAATGCAAGTGGCGGAACTATAAATAACAATGCAACCAACAAACTGTTACTCATTAAAAAATCACTTATTTTAAGAGTGGCCGCAGTTAACGGCGGAAGTTTTATATTAAACTTTACAAAAAGTTTTGCCGTGGCAGGAAAGATGTACCCAACATAAAAAAGTACTGCTAGGAAAAGTACGAATAAAGTTACCATTGGAGTAATAAGAGCACTTCGTATATTTTTCTTGAACTCTTGTTGTCTTTCTAAAAATTTTGCAGTGGCTTTATAAATTTCAGTCATATTACCGCTCTTAGAAGCTAACCCTAACATGTATGCAGTAAATTTTCCAAATACTGATTGATAACGTAAAAATGTAGCTTCGCTATCAGCCCCTTTTTTCATTTCATTATTGATTTGTTTTAGTGTCTCTCTCAATGTTTTGTTCTCGATATCATTAACAAGTAATGTAAGAATCTCGCTATAGGGGAGTTTTTGATCAAGAAGTTCAGCACTAATTTTAACAAATGAAACTATGTCTTGCTGTGGAGGTTTAAGATTAAGTTCTAAAAATTTTCTGTTGATCGAAAGTACTTCGTAACCAAGTTTTCTAAGAGCAGCAACTACTTCTTCTTTATTAAATGCGCGTTGCTCGCCAACAATTGGTTTATCTTTCCCTTTTTTGATTTTATAAAGGTAAGTGTTTTTCTTTTCAATAGATTGAATTTTAAGCTGATTTTTTTTAGCAAGTTTTTCAATTTTCTTTTTTGCTTCAGAAAAAGTCGGCTCGCTAAATGATCCGCTTATAACTTGTCCATTTGCTTTTTGTGCAGTAAATCTAATTTCTATCATAAGTAAAATTTAATATGAAAAAGAAAGCCGATAATCCCGATTAAGCGGGACTATCAGCTTTCAATTTAACAAATTTATTGTTAAAAATTAATTGTTTATCGTAGTAGATGTAATTGAATTTGGTCCTACCACCATTGTAACTTTTACCTTCGTTGTACCATCATTACCATTTTCGTTTCCTACTGCAACCAAAGTTACTGATTGCGCTGCTACGGTGGTTGTGATTGCTGCACTCATATTAGCAGTAGGTGATAGACTTGCTGGAACAGTGAACCCGGTAAATGTGTTACCGCCACCAGCTAATGCCGCCGGTTTTCTGTAATATTGTTGTGCCATTGAAGAAATGTTTGTTAAATCTGCAATAACTCCATCACGATTTGCTTGTGATGCACTAGCTGTAAATACGTTGATACCTACTACTACTGCTATACCAACTATGATTACGCCAAGTACGATTAGTAATAATTGCTGTTGTCCCATTGAAGTGCTCCTTTTGTTTGTTAGAGATTATTATCTTAAGTACAAATTTTTTTAATTATTAATAGTTGTTGACGTAACAGAATTTGGTCCGACAACCATTGTTACTTTTACCTTCGTTGAACCATCATTACCATTTTCGTTTCCTACTGCAACCAATGTTACCGATTGTGCTGCTACAGTAGTTGTTACTGCCGCACTCATGTTTGCTGTTGGTGATAAGTTTGACGGAATTGTCCAACCTGTGAATGTGTTTCCGCCACCGCCGAGTGATGCCGGTTTTCTGTAATATTGTTGAGCCATTGTTGCTATGTTCGTTAGATCCGCAATTACACCATCACGGTTTGCTGAGGAACTACTCGCTGTAAATACGTTGATGCCTACAACTACTGCTATACCAACTATGATTACACCAAGTACGATCAGTAATAATTGTTGTTGACCCATTTGACCTCCCTAATTAGTTGTTAATTAATCTATGATAAGACAATTTTAAATTACTCTGATCGGTAAAATTTTCCATTACAATAATCTTATTTTCATTAAAGATTATTTTAGTATTCAAATACCAAACCAAAATATAGTTTTAAGAAAATTGTTTTTTTGTTGTGAATAATATATGAAATGATAAGAATATTACAAAAACAAATTCTGAGAAGAATTCGGATATAATTATTTGACGGTAATTTTTACCGGTAAATAATGGTAAAATTTAGGTAGTGTCCTAATTTCATTTCTTCTTTTCAATTTTTTTTAGTGATGTGGTATCAAAGGGGCAATAGCCACCCGAAGAATAATTAGCGGGAGCTTTTAGGGGCTTAGTCCCATAATAACATTTCAAATAATTTATATTATTAAGCGATTCTTTTGTTCTTCTCTTATATAGAGTGCAATTAATATTAACTGTTTTATTAAATCTTTTTTTTACTTTAATCGGATGAGTGCCCTTATTCCAATCTCCCCAAGTAGTAAAGACACAATATTCGTCCGTCTCTGAACTTATCCATTTCCGCAAAGGAGTAAATAATATGCCTAATGTGAATGTTATAATAGAGGGGATTGCGATCTTCGCTATATCCCACAAAGCATTGCTTGCCGATGTTCCCTCGTTTGTTGGGACTTGCATAAATCTCCTTACTGCTTTTTTTTCTGGTAGATTTTTTTACGACAAATATTTAAGCAACCTTTTTATTCACCATAGAAATTCCTAAAAATTCTCCCCAACTCCAAATATGATTTGTAATATTAGATTCTATTGGGTGGAGTGAAGATGAAATGAGAAAATTAAAGTTGATAAAATAATCTTGGTGTTAAATCCAAATTAGGACACTACCAAATTTAACAAGAATTAATTATTTTAATTTTATATGAAGTTCTGTCAATTGCTTATCATCTACATTTGAAGGTGAATCATCCATTAATGAAATACCACTAGAAGTTTTTGGAAAAGCAATAACATCTCTTATTGAAGATACGCCAGCAAAAAGCATTGCTAATCTATCAAAACCAAATGCTATTCCTCCATGCGGTGGTGCGCCATATTTAAATGCATTAATTAAAAATCCAAATTTTTCATTTGCTTCTTCTTCGCCAATTCCTAAAGCATCAAACATTTTAGATTGCAATTTTGAATCATGAATTCGAATACTTCCTCCGGCAATTTCATTACCGTTTAGAACTAGATCATAAGCACGGGCTTTCACTTTAGCAGGATCAGTTTCCATTAAAGAAACATCCTCTAATCTTGGAGAAGTGAAAGGATGATGCATAGCATAAAATCGTTTTGTTTCTTCATCCCACTCAAATAACGGAAATTCTGTAACCCAGAGTAGCGATGGTTTTGAATCCGGTTTGATTAATTCCATTCTTTTTGCCATTTCAAGACGAAGAGCGCCCATGATCGAAAGTGTTTTTATTTTCTGTCCGGTTAAAATGAAAAGTAAATCTCCCGGTGCTGCATTCATTTTCTTAATAATATTTTGTTTTTCATCCTCGGATAAAAATTTTGCTATTGGAGCTTCTAAATCATTTTCTTTTACTCTCATCCAAATCAATCCACCTGCACCAAGTTTTTTTACAAAATCCGTAATTACATCAAGTTGATTACGTGTATAATCGCCGCAATTCTTTGCAAGTAATCCTGTAACAATACCGTTGTTAGTTACAGAATCTTTGAAGACTCTAAAATCAGAGTTTTTGAATACATCATTCAGAGTAATCATTTCAAGATCGAAACGGAGATCAGGCTTATCGCTTCCGTATTTTTCCATAGCATTATCATAACTCAAACGAGGAATCGGCAAAGTAATTTCATAATTAAGAATTTTCTTAAAAAATTCTTTCATCAATCCTTCTACCATCTCAAAAATATCTTCTACATCAACAAAAGACATTTCAACATCAATCTGTGTAAATTCATATTGGCGATCCGCTCTTAAGTCTTCATCCCTAAAACATTTTACAATCTGAAAATATCGGTCAAGTCCGGCAACCATTAAGATTTGCTTATATGTTTGCGGTGACTGCGGTAATGCGTAAAATTTTCCTTTATGCATTCTGCTAGGAACTAAAAAATCACGCGCTCCTTCAGGAGTACTTTTCATTAACACCGGAGTTTCAACTTCAATAAATCCGTTTTCATCAAAATATTTTCTTGTTATTTGATACATTTTATGGCGAAGTAGAAGATTTTTTTGCATCTCGTTTCGGCGCAGATCCAAAAAACGGTACTTCAATCGGAGATCTTCATGTACATCAATCATATCCTCAATTGGAAATGGAGGAGTCTCTGAATGATTTAGGATGATTAGTTTATCTACCATAACATCTATTTGCCCGGTAGGTAATGCCGGATTTTCTGTTCCTTCAGGGCGTTTTCTGACTTTTCCTTCAATAGATATTACATATTCACTTCTTAATTTTTTTCCATGTTCGTGTTCATTTGAATTATAGGAAGGTTCAAAAACAACTTGTGTTATTCCGTGGCGGTCACGCATCTCTATAAAAATTACACCGCCTAAATCGCGTCGAACTGCAACCCACCCGTTCAAAACTACATTCAGACCAATATTATTCTCTCTTAATTCTCCGCATGTATGTGTTCTTCTTTTGAATTTCATAAACCTTTTAAAACTCCATGATAAAATTTAGGGGCAAAGATAAACATTTAAGAAGGGGTATTCAAATTAGGGATTAGATACGGTTTCTTTGAACGTGTTGAATTATATTTACAAGTAATTAATTCGTGAATAACGAAATGAAGATTGTTGTAGATGAAAATATTCCTCAAGCCCGTGAAGCTTTTGATAGTCTCGGAGAAGTAATATTTTCAAACGGACGAAAAATTTCGAATGAGCTTTTAGTTGATGCTGATGTCTTACTGGTTCGTTCAATCACTAATGTTAATGAAAAATTATTAACCGGTACAAATGTAAAATTTGTTGCTACAGCAACTGCCGGTACAGATCATGTTGATAAAGAATATCTAATTAGAAATAAAATAGCTTTTGCCGATGCAGCTGGCTGCAATTCTTTTTCGGTTGCTGAATATTTGATTGCTGCTTTATCTAACATTTTTTCGAATAATAATTTTTCTTTTAATGGAAAAAGTCTAGGCATTGTTGGAATTGGTAATGTAGGAAACAAGGTGGTTTGCTTTGCAAAAGCCCTTGGCTTTAATGTAAAGCAAAACGATCCGCCGATAGAAAGAAAATTTGGTGACAAAGATTTCGTTACTCTTAAAGATATTCTTCAATGCGATATTATTTCATTTCACGTTCCGCTTACTCATTCGGGAATTGATAAAACATATCATTTATTGAATGATAAAAATCTTAATCAAATAAAAAGTGAAACAGTTTTAATTAACACGTCCCGCGGTGAAGTTGTTGATAATAAAGCTTTGAAAAAAAGATTACAAAACAAAAATGATCTAATCACAGTTTTAGATGTTTGGGAGAATGAACCAAATATTGATTTTGAATTACTAGAAAAAGTAAATCTTTGCTCGGCACATATTGCGGGTTATTCACTTGAAGGGAAAATAAACGGAACAGAAATAATATATGATAAACTTTGCAGCTTCTTGGGCATTACGCCAAATTGGAAAGCAAAATATCCGGCAATCTCTAATTCAATAATCACAATTGACAGGAGATCCTCTTTAGAAGAATTGTTGAAGGATATTATCGAACAAATTTATACGATTGAGAATGATGATAAATTATTACGTGAAGGAATAAATTTGGAAAAGCAATTTCGACCAACACATTTTGATGACCTTCGAAAGAATTATCCGGTAAGACGTGAGTTTAACAATTATACAGTCAAATTAAAGTTTGCTGATCCTGAAATAAAAAAGGAATTAGAA
>QYQI01000164.1 GCA_007280825.1 Ignavibacteriales bacterium
GAGTTTATAAAATCCCGGCAGATCGGGGTTATCTCAGATTTCAACAAAGAAATGTTTGATGTAACAACAACTTTCGCTCGTATAGGAGGAGGTTCTTTAGGAGGGAAAGCAAGAGGATTAGGATTTGTAAATAATCTTCTTGCAAATTTTGAGATACGCTACCGATTTGAAAAAGTTAAAATATTTGTTCCTTCCGCCGTTGTATTAGCAACGGATGTTTTTGATCAATTCCTTAATGATAATAATCTTCTTGATTTTGCTCTGCGCTCTCAAGACGATGATGAATTAATGAAAAGATTTTTTAACGTAAAAAAATTTCCTAAGAATGCTCTTCACGAATTAAAATTATTTTTAGAAATTGTAAATGAACCATTAGCAGTTCGTTCTTCAAGTTTGCTGGAAGATTCCCAAGGGCAGCCGTTTGCAGGAGTGTATGATACTTTTATGCTTCCGAATAATCATCCCGATCTAAATGTTAGATTGAAACAATTACTTCACGCAATTAAGCGGATTTATGTTTCGGTCTTTTTCAAGAAATCTAAAGATTATATAAAAGTTACAACCTACCGTCTTGAAGAAGAAAAGATGGCAGTGATTATTCAAAAATTGGTAGGTGCAGAACATAACGGAAAATATTACCCGGAATTTTCCGGAGTTGCAAAATCATACAACTTCTATCCAAATTCTCCGCTCAAATCAGCTGATGGAACTGTTGCAGTTGCGCCGGGACTTGGTAAAACAATTGTTGATGGAGGATTAAGTTTTCGTTTCTGCCCAAAGTATCCTACTCATCCGATGCAGTTCGGCAGCTTAAATGATCTTTTAAAATATTCGCCGCATGATTTTTATGCTCTTGATCTTAAAGAAGAATACACCGATAAGAATATTAATGAAGATTGGTTGGTAAAAAAATATCCTCTCACTGAAGCTGAAAAAGATAATACTCTTGCAGTTGTTGGTTCTACTTATTCACACGACAACAGAACATTATATGACGGTGTAGAACATCCCGGACCAAAAATATTTACGCTTGCACCAATTTTAAAATACAAAGTATTTCCTCTACCGGAAATTTTAGATATGCTTTTAGAAATGGGTAGTTGGGGAACAGGTTCTCCGGTTGAACTTGAATTTGCAGTTAATCTAACTGTACCTGATGGAAAACCGAAAGAATTCAGTTTACTTCAAATGCGTCCTCTTGTTGTTAGCAGTGAAATCGAAGAACTGGAATTGGATAATTTTGAATCGAAAAATCTTCTCTGTAAAAGTGATCAAGTCCTTGGACATGGAATAATTAACAATGTTAGAGATATTGTTTGTGTTGATATAGAAAAGTTTGATAGAAAATTATCCCGAGAAGTTGCACACGAGATTGCACAATTTAATGCAAAGCTGGTTGGAGAAGAAAAACCTTATCTATTAATAGGAGTTGGCAGATGGGGCACTCTTGATCCTTGGTTAGGAATTCCGGTTACATGGGAACAGATCAACGGCGCAAAAGCAATCATAGAATCCAACTTTACCGATTTTAATGTTTCTCCTTCGCAAGGTTCACATTTTTTTCAGAACCTTACTTCGTTTAAGATCGGATATTTTACAGTAGATAATTTTATGGAACAAGGATTTATTGATTGGGACTGGTTACAAAAACAAAATATTACAGAGAAAAAAAATTTTACGAAACTTATTAGAATGAAAAACCCGATAACGATAAAGATAAACGGACACCGCAATAAAGGAATAATTATAAAACCTTAATGGTCTTCGTGGAAACTTTGTGTCCTTTACAGTTATGTTTTTATTTTAAAATAAATTAATTTTTGTTTGTTTGATTGAAGAAATGGAGAAGACATGTCAAACTTTGTAATCAAACCTGCAGTGAGAACAGAAAATATTACTTATGCCGTTCGAGATGTAATAATTCTTGCAAACGAAGTTGCTAAGACCGGAAAAGAAATGTTATACCTTAATATTGGCGATCCTAATATTTTTGATTTTGAACCTCCCAAACATTTGGTTGAAGCTACTTATGAGGCGATGAAAAAAAATTATAACGGTTACTCGCCGTCATCCGGTATTAAACAAGCCATAGATGCAATTGCTAAAGAAGCTGAGAAGAAAGGAATTAAAAACATTCAAGATATTTTTGTTACAACCGGTGCAAGCGAAGCAATTGATATTTGTCTGACAGCTTTAGTGAACAACGGAGAAAATGTTTTAACACCTACGCCCGGATATCCTCTCTACACTGCAATCCAAAGCAAGTTACAGACTATGGAAAATCCGTATTACTTAGATGAGAGTAACGGATGGCAGCCGGACATTGAAGATATAAAAAGTAAAATCAATTCTAAGACGCGGGCAATAATATTAATCAATCCGAATAATCCAACCGGTTCAAATGCTTCGCCGGAAACTCTTAAGAAAATTATTGATCTTGCAATCGAACATAACCTTGTGATTTTTGCCGATGAGATTTATGATAAACTTTTGATGGATGGAAAAAAGCATACTTCAATCGCATCGTTAAATTCTGAAGTGCCGATGATAACTTTCGGCGGACTCTCAAAAAATTATATGGTACCGGGATTTAGGATCGGATGGGGAATAGCAAGCGGCAACAAATCTGTATTAAAAGAATATATTGAAGCGATAAATAAAATTTTGCGTGCACGTTTATGTGCAAATCATCCGGCTCAATATGGAATTGCACCGTCGTTGCTTGGAGATCAAACTCATCTGGAAATTGCTAAACAAAAACTAACTAGACGAAGAAATCTTACTGTGGAAATGATGAATGCAATTCCGGGAATTTCTTGTGTGGAACCGGAAGGTGCATTTTATACTTTTCCAAGAATAAATAATATTTCCAACGATGCACATTGGGCTTCAGAACTTATAAAAGAAACGGGAGTAGTTGTTGTTCCAGGAAGCGGATTTGGACAAGTGCCGGGGACGAATCATTTTAGAATTGTATTTCTTCCACCGGAAAATATTTTGGAGAAAGCATACAAAGCAATTTCAGAGTTTCATGAAAAGTATGTTGAGAAGTTTGGAGTTAAAGTGTAGAACGAAGAATGTAGAGTTTAGAATGGAAAAAGATCTTCACTCTACGTTCTACACTATGAACTCCTCGCTCATTTGATAACCAAACCAACCTTCTCTATATTTGTTCCACAATTTTTCTTAACTATTATATATCATAATTGAAAAATATAAATGTAACCGAACTGCCTAACGGAATAAAAGTCATTTCAGAAAAAATAAGTTATGTCAAATCATTTTCTCTCGGATTTTGGTTTGATGTTGGTTCACGTGATGAAACAGAAGAGAATAGCGGCATAAGTCACTTTCTTGAGCATATGTTTTTTAAAGGGACTAAAAAACGATCTGCAAAAAAAATTGCAGAAGATATTGAATCACTCGGCGGTTACTTAAATGCATTCACTTCAAAAGAACATACATGTTTTTACGGCAGAGGATTAACCGATCACGTTGAAAAAACTTTTGAAGTGCTTGCCGACATGGTTCAGAATTCAGTCTTCGATCCTAAAGAAATAGAAAAAGAATCTGCAGTAGTTATTGATGAATTATATGACATTGAAGATTCACCTGATGAATTGATCTTCGATAAATTCGAAAGCAATGTTTTCCATGGTAATTCTTTGGGAATGCCGATAATTGGAACAGAAAAAAATCTACGAAGCTTCAAACAAAAAGATCTTTTCAAATATGTAGATGAAAATTACACGCACGATCGTTTCTATGTTGTTGCTTCAGGAAATATTGATCATAAAAATCTGATAAAGTTTGCAAAGAAATACATTTCTAAAAATCTCAAAACAACAAATAATAATAAACGTAAACTGATTGTAAATCCGACTAGCGATCTTCATGTCTCAAAAGAAACTCAGCAAGTTCACTATATTTTAGGAAGATCAACTTACGGTCACAAAGAAAAAAGTCGGGTTAAAGTAAGTGTGCTTTCACATATTTTAGGTGAAGGAAGCAGTTCGCGTCTCTTTCAAAAAGTGAGAGAAGAAAACGGAATTGCTTATCAAATAAATTCATTCCTTAATTCTTTTTTTGATATCTCAACATTCGGCATTTATCTTTCGACTAGTGATAAATCAGTTGATAAAGCACAAGAATTAATTTATGAAGAGATTGAAAAGATCAAAAAGAAAAAAGTCGGGGATATAGAATTAAATAGAGCAAAAGAATATTTAATCGGTAACATGTTGATGAGCTTAGAAAGCACTACAAATAGAATGCTTAGAATAGCTCAATCAATGATCTACTTCAATAAAATTAAAACAATTGAAGAAACTGTTAAATATATTCAAGCAGTAACAGCAAAAGATATTCGAGATTTATCCAACGAAATATTTGAAAATGGTACATTAACAAGAGTAATTTTATCTTCGAAAAATTTATTACTTCAGCAAGTCTCTTAAGGAAAGTAATATGCCAACATTAACTGTTGACGGAAAACAGATAGAGATTAAACAAGGACAAACTATAATTGAGGCAGCGCGTTCCGCCGGAATAGAAATTCCCCATTTTTGCTGGCATCCGAGTTTATCAATTTCCGGTAATTGTCGAATTTGTTTGGTAGAAATTGAAAAGATGCCGAAGCTTGCAATTTCGTGTTCAACGTATGCCTCTGACGGAATGGTAGTTCATACACAATCTCAAAAAACTATTGAAGCTCGTAATGCCGTGATGGAATTTATTCTCATCAATCATCCGCTCGATTGCCCAATCTGCGATGAAGCAGGTGAATGTAAACTACAAGAATATGTGTACGACAACGGAAAGGGCGAAAGCAGATTTGAAGAAATTAAAAACAGAAAAGAAAAACGTGTTCAACTTGGGCCTCATATTAAATTTGATGGCGAACGATGTATCTCATGTTCAAGATGCATTAGATTTTCGGAAGAGATTGCAAAAAAGAATCAACTTACATTTGTTCAGCGGGGAGATAAAGTAACAATCACTACTTTTCCGGGTGAATCGTTTGACAATCCATATACATTAAACACAACTGATATTTGTCCCGTGGGTGCACTTACAAATCAAGATTTTAGATTTAAATCTCGCGTATGGGAAATGTCTAAGACAGATTCTATTTGTGTCGGATGTTCACGCGGATGCAATACAGAAATTTGGATTCGCAATAACGAGATCTTAAGATTAACCCCACGTCATAACGAAGATGTTAACAGCTATTGGATGTGCGATAAAGGAAGACTTGAAACATTTAAAAATGTAAACGCCGGGAATCGTATTGATGGAACTTACATTCGTAAAGAAGGACAGCTTCAAAAAGTTTCCTGGGGCGAAGCATTAAATGTCGCTGCAAAAAGTTTGAAAGATTATAAAAGCGGAGAGATCGCATTTATAGGTTCAGCTTATGCAACTTGCGAAGACAATTATGCACTTATAAAATTTGCTAAGTCACTCGGTGTTACAAATATTGATTTTGCTGGTCATATTATTTCAGGTGATCAAGATGAAATACTTATACGCGAAGACAAAACTCCGAATTCACTTGGTGCAGAATTAGTTGGAGTTCAGCCCGGTTCAAGCGGAATTAATATCTTAGCAATTTTAAAAGGAATTAAAGAAGGCAAGATAAAAGCATTATATATTTTAGAAGATGATGCTGCTTCATTTAATGAGGAATGGGAATCAACAATCGGAAATCTTGATCTCTTAATTGTGCATGCAACAAATGAAAATAAAACTACAGCATTAGCAAATATCGTTTTTCCTGCTTCAACATTTGCGGAAAAGAACGGCACATTCGTAAACTTTCAAGGAAGAGTTCAGAGAATTCGTCCTGCTGTTGCAACTGAAGAAATGGATCGTGCATTAGATGGAATGGAAATGAGTCGCTGGGATAAATTTGGAACTGAGTTCGACCGTTGGATGCAAGGACATAAATACGATTCTAAACCAAGCTGGAAAATTTTTGTTGCTCTTTCTCAACTTCTTGGTTTTAAAATGAAATTTAATATGGCAGAAGAAATCTTTGCCGAAATAGCAAATTCGATTTCTGCTTTCAAAGGATTAGATTACGATGAAGTTGGAAAACACGGTGTACAATTAAAAATCAAACAAACAGTAAATGCATAAACGGAGTTTGGTTTAATGAACATTTGGGAAATAATAATTATTTCGCTGATCAAAATTTTGATCATCGTTATTCTGTTGTTGTTATCAGTTGCGTACATGGTTTATTTTGAAAGAAAGATTAGTGCATGGGTTCAAAATAGAGTTGGGCCAAATCGAGTTGGATGGTTGGGATTGCTGCAGCCGTTTGCGGATGTGTTTAAACTTCTTCTTAAAGAAGATATAGTTCCCGATGCTGCTAATAAACCGTTGCACACACTTGCACCATTCATTGCACTATTTGTTTCGTTTACTACTTATGCTGTTATTCCGATTGGTCCGCCAATAGAAGTCTTTGGTTATAAAATTTATTTGGTTGTTGCAGATGTAAATATCGGCGTGCTTTATGTTTTCGCTTTAACGTCTCTTGGTGTTTATGGAATTACATTTGCCGGTTGGTCTTCCGGAAGTAAATATTCTTTGCTTGGCGGAATTCGTTCTTCCGCTCAAATGATTTCTTATGAAGTCTCAATGGGATTTTCGATTGCCGGCGTTTTATTAATGTCGCAATCATTAAGTCCAATGAAAATTGTTGAGTCTCAGTACGGTTGGATGTGGAATGCAATTATTCAACCGATAGGATTCATAACATTTGTAGTCTCTGCATTTGCAGAAACAAATAGGTTGCCGTTCGATCTACCCGAAGCCGAACCGGAACTCGTCGGAGGATATCACACCGAATACAGTTCATTTAAATTTGCCGGATTCTTTTTAGCAGAATATGCAAATATGATTATTGCAAGCGGCATGATAGTTACGTTGTATCTTGGCGGTTGGCAAGTTCCTTATATTGATAAACTTGGTTTGAGTACAACAATAACAACGATAATTCAAGTAGCTGCATTTTTATTTAAGATGGGTGCAATATTGTTTTTCTTTATTTGGGTAAGATGGTCAATACCTCGGTTTAGATATGATCAGTTAATGAATCTTGGTTGGAAAGTTATGTTTCCACTGGCGCTTGCAAATTTAATTTGGGTTGCGCTACTGATAATGATTTTCAACTTATAAAAAGTTTAAGGGAATAAGATGCCCGGGCAAAAAAGAGAAAAAGATTTGAACATTTTTGAGAAATTGTATATTCCCGAAATTGCAAAAGGAATGGCGCTCACCCTAAAAAGTATGTTCCGGCCAAATGTTACTTTGCAATATCCTGAAGTAAGATTTGAACCGCCGGCGTCATACAGAGGTCGTCCTGTTCTCGTTCAAGAAAATAATGGAATTGAACGTTGCGTTGCATGCGGTTTGTGTTCACGAGTTTGTCCCGCACTTGCAATTGAAGTGCAAGCTTCTGAAACTGATTTAGACAAAGAAAGATATCCGGTAAAATTTGAAATTAATATGCTGCGCTGTATCTTCTGCGGTTTCTGTGAAGAAGTTTGTCCCGAAGAAGCAATTGTAATGAGTAAAGATTACGAGCTAGTTTTCAAAAACAGAAATGATGCAATTTTTGGAAAAGATAAATTATTAGTACCGGTTGAAAAACTTAAAGACAGGTTAGAATTTTTAAGAAAGTTTAAATAAAATTTTTAGTTCCTATTAAATGTTTTTGTTGGATGATTTTTTTATAGATTGAAATCATAAAACTGGGGGCAATTAATGTTTTCAAAAGTTTTATCCGGGGCAACATTAGGTATAGATGCTTTCCAGGTAGAAGTTGAAACTCATTCGGAGAAACAACTTCCCTCAATAACAATCGTTGGATTACCCGATAATGCAGTTAAAGAAAGTCGTGAAAGAGTAACTGCTGCCATAAAAAACTCAGGCATTGAATTACCTCACAGAAAACACACAATTAATCTTGCGCCTGCAGATATCAAAAAAGAAGGAAGTGCCTTTGATCTTGCAATTGCAATTGGACTTCTTTCTTCAAATGAAATTGTTAAACTAGATTTATTAAACGAAACGATCTTATTGGGGGAACTTTCTTTAGATGGTTCGTTACGAAAAATAAAAGGTGCGCTTCCTATAACTGTTGAAGCAAGAAGAAGAGGAATTAAAAAAATAATTTTACCGATAGATTCAGTAAAAGAAGCCTCTATAGTTGATGGCATTGAAGTCTTTGGACTTCATAATCTTATGGAAGTAATTCAATTTCTAAACGAAGAAGAAAAATTTACACCGGTTTATACGAACAAAGAAGATGTGTTTGGACAAGTCAACACTTATGCACTCGATTTTTCAGATGTGAAAGGTCAAGAGAATGTTAAACGCGCTTTAGAGATAGCAGCTGCCGGAGGTCATAACATTTTAATGATTGGTCCGCCAGGCTCAGGCAAAACAATGCTGGCAAAAAGATTTCCTTCAATACTTCCGCCGCTTACTTTTGAAGAAGCTCTTGAGACAACAAAGATTCATTCCGTGGCTGGAATATTAGCTAAAGATAAAGCACTTATTACAGAACGGCCATTTAGAAGTCCACACCATACCATCTCCGATGCAGCACTTATTGGCGGCGGAACAATACCGCGCCCGGGTGAAGTTTCTTATGCTCATCATGGAGTTTTGTTTTTAGATGAACTTCCGGAATTCAAAAAAAATGTGCTAGAGGTTTTACGACAACCATTAGAAGATTACAAAGTAACGATCAGTCGTTCGAAAATGTCATTAGAATTTCCCGCAAACTTTATGCTTGCTGCAGCAATGAATCCTTGCCCATGTGGTTTCTTCACCGATCCGTCAAAAGAATGTACATGTAATACGATGCAGATTCAAAAATATATGGCAAGGATTTCTGGTCCACTTTTAGATCGTATTGATATTCACATTGAAGTACCGGCAGTAAAATTCAAAGATTTAGCATCTAGTTCAGTAGGAGAAAAATCAACTGACATTAGGAAAAGAGTAATAGTAGCAAGAGAAATTCAGCAGGACAGATTTATTGGATTGAAAAACATTTATAAGAATGCTGATATGTCATCAAAAGAATTACGTAAATTTTGCAAACTGGATTCTAATAGTGAAGAGCTTTTAAAAATGGCAATGACACGACTTGGTTTATCAGCTCGTGCTTTTGATAGAATTATAAAAGTTAGTCGTACAATTGCCGATCTTGAAAAAGCCACCGATATCTTACCTCAATTTATTTCCGAAGCGATACAGTACAGAAGCTTAGACCGTGAGCTCTGGGGTCATTAATCAATCATAATTAGAGATTTATTATTTCGTTTATTGCTTTTTTAACCAAGTCATTCTATATTTGAAGCTCGGTTTTTACAGAAACGGGTGAAATACGTCTGGGCGGACGCCGGAGTTGGAGAGCCGGGGCGGACTGTAAATCCGTTGGCATACGCCTTTGGGGGTTCGAGTCCCTCGCCGCCCACGAGTTCTTTACGTAGTGTTTTATGCGGGAGTAACTCAGTTGGCTAGAGTCACAGCCTTCCAAGCTGTTGGTCGCGGGTTCGAGTCCCGTCTCCCGCTCTAACTGCTGATGTAGCTCAGTTGGTAGAGCACTTCCTTGGTAAGGAAGAGGTCATCGGTTCAATCCCGATCATCAGCTCAATGCCGAATAATAATTCGGGAAATAGTTTTAATAAGGAAAGGTGAAATGGCAAAATCAAAAAACGTTAGACAAATAATTGTATTAGAAAGCACTGCTAATACAGGATTTCGTTACTCAACAAAAAAAAATAAAAGAGAACATCCGAATCGAGTTGAGTTTAAGAAATATGATCCGGTAGTTCGTAAACATGTAGTTTTTAAGGAAACTAAATAATACGTCAGTGGCTCAATTGGTAGAGCAGCGGTCTCCAAAACCGCAGGTTGGGGGTTCGAGTCCCTCCTGACGTGCAACCAATAAAAAAGAAAAA
>QYQI01000115.1 GCA_007280825.1 Ignavibacteriales bacterium
AAATGATCTCGGCGGAAAAATTGTATTAATCAGTTCAGGCGAAATAAATTCTTATAACGCCGCATTTACTTTAGAGAGAATATCTTTTGCTAAGATGAAAGATGTAACCAACTCGGCAATTGATTACGCAGGCAAAGCAGTTAATATTGCTTTGGGATTGATCGGAATTATGGCTCTGTGGCTTGGCATTATGAAAATTGCAGAGCAGGCAGGACTTATAGCAATAATTGCAAAATCTGTTAAACCGATTACAAAATTTTTATTTCCGGATGTACCGCAAGATCATCCTGCAATGGGTTCAATGATAATGAATATTTCTGCTAACATGTTAGGGCTCGGTAACGCTGCAACTCCTTTCGGTCTCAAAGCTATGGAAGAATTAGATAAACTAAATCCGGAAAAGGGAACTGCTACAAATGCAATGGTAACTTTTCTTGCAATAAACACAGCGGGATTAACATTAATTCCGGCAACAGCAATTGCCGTGCGTGCGGCATCCGGAAGCAGTGACCCGACAATTATAATCGGGACATCAATATTCGGCGCATCATGTGCAACATTTACAGGAATACTTGCAGCTAAAACATTTGAAAAATTTCCGATGAGCTTTTCCAATTTTATTTCATTTCTTAAATCAAGCTGGAAGTTTTTTACGGCAATATTTTCGATTGCTTTTCTGATTGTTCTGCTTGCTACAACAGGATTATTGTCAAAAATATTTTCAAGTGTGGGTTTTCTAAATTCGGATGGATTGAAAATAATTATTCAAATCATTTCTACTCTTGCTATACCCCTGATCATAATTTCTTTTGTACTTTACGGAGCTATCAAAAAAGTAAAAATTTATGAAGCGTTTGTAGATGGTGCAAAAGAAGGATTCAATGTTGCGCTTCGGATAATTCCATATCTGGTTGCAATGCTTGTGGCTATCGGAATCTTCCGGGCGGGTGGTGCGATGGATTTTCTTATGGTCATATTATCCCCAATAACAAATCTTATTGGATTTCCTGCAGAAGCGGTACCGATGGCGTTAATGCGTCCGCTTTCTGGAAGCGGTTCGCTTGGAATTATGTCCGAAGTTATGTCCGTGCATGGACCGGATTCTTTTATCGGGATACTTGTTTCGACAATTATGGGCAGTACAGAAACGACTTTTTATGTACTCGCTCTTTATTTCGGTTCTGTCGGTATCAAGAAAACACGGCATGCAGTTGCCGTTGGAATCTTAGCAGATATTGCCGGAATTCTTGGTGCACTATTTATTGTAAGACTTTTATTCGGCTAAGATGAAAAATTTAAATACCGAATTATTGTAGAAACACGCCATGGCGTGTCTCCACGTTGTTGGAAGGGTTTACTTTTATATCTCATAATTGAATGTCGCAGTATGAATAGCTATTTTATATCCAAAATAATTTAAGAAATGTTATGAGAATTGGAATTCCAAAAGAGACATACAAAGGAGAAAGAAGAATTGCTTTGGCTCCTGCCGGAGTAGATACTTTGGTTAAAGCCGGGCATTCCGTTTTCATTGAAACTAATGCCGGATTAGAAAGCCATTTCACAGATGAAAGTTACAGACGTGTTGGTGCTAATATTGTCTACAGTCCTGAAGAAGTTTATCAACGTGCTGAAATGATTGTTAAAATTGCTCCTTTTTCCGATACTGAAGTTGATAATCTTCAAGATGAACAGATTATTTTTTCATTTCTTCATTTAGCTGTCGGCAAAAAAAATATTATTGAAAAACTCCTTGCAAAAAAAAATACTGCAATTGCCTATGAGTTGATCGAGAAAGGAGAACAGCTTCCAATTTTACAATCTATGAGTGAAATTGCAGGTCAACTTGCTGTTCAAGAAGGCGAAAGATTTTTATGCAGCGATATTCCCAACAGTCGCGGAATATTAATGGGTGGAATTACCGGAGTTGCACCTGCAGCAGTTGTGATAGTTGGTGCCGGAGTTGTAGGTTTTACAGCCGCGCGTGCCGCTTATGCAAGAGGCGCTCATGTAATTGTTCTTGATAAAGATCTGCGAAGACTTCGTAGAATCGAAACGGATATATCAAATAATATTACAACTGTAGCCGCTAATCCATACACGATTGCTCGAGGTGCAAGATTCGCTGATCTGCTAATTGGTGCAGTGCAACTGAAAGCAGAAAAAACTCCTCACTTGATCACTGAAGAAATGGTTAAATCTATGAAGAAAGGTGCTGTAATTATTGATGTCTCAATTGATCAAGGCGGTTGTGTAGAAACAAGCAGGCCAACTTCAATTGCAAATCCAATTTTTATGCAGCACAATATAATCCATTATTGTGTACCAAATATGCCGTCGCTTGTTTCAAGAACTGCAACCTACGGTTTAACAAATGCATCCATAGAATATATTTTAGAAATCGCAGATAATGGATTATCAAATGCTCTGCTTGGAGATGCGGGCTTGGCAAAAGGTGTTTGTACTCATAACGGATTTTGTTCAAATGAAAATATTGCCGAAGCGTTTAATATAGAGTTTAGACGTCTTCACATTTTTTCAAACAATTGAGAATCTAAAATGACGGTTGAAGAAATAAAAGTTGGTCTGACATCTAACGCACCCTGGGTGAAGAAGTATAATTCAAGACTTGTTACAGCCGATGAAGCCGTAAAAATTATTAAATCGAATGATAAGATTATTATCCAGCCTGGTTGTGCCGCTCCGCTTGAGTTGATCAATGCTATGGTTAGAAGAAAAGATGAATTAAGTAATGTTGAGATTTTCCATATCCTCGTGGTTGGCGATATACCATATACTAAACCAGGAATGGAAAAACATTTTAAGCATAAGGCATTTTTTATCGGAGCTAATAGCCGCACAGCAATTAATGAAGGACGTGCAGAATATATTCCAATTTTTCTTTCTGAAGTTACAATGTTATTCAAGCGAGGAGTAATTCAAGCTGATGTTGCAATGATTCATGTATCGCTTCCCGATGAACACGGATTTTGCAGTTACGGAATTGATGTAGGTAATATTAAAACTCCTGCTGAAAAAGCAAAATGCGTAATAGCACAAGTAAATAAACACATGCCTCGTAGTTTGGGTAACAGTTTTATTCATGTTAATAAAATTGATTTTATTGTTGCGATTGATGAACCACTTAAAGAATTACCGCAAGTAGATCCGGATGCAACACCGGAAGTGATAAAAATTTATGATCAAATAGGTAAGAATGTTGCCGAGATGATCGAAGACGGTTCTACACTTCAGATGGGAATCGGTGCAATACCTGATGCGGTCTTAAAATATTTACATAACAAAAATGATCTTGGTGTTCATACAGAAATGTTTTCTGATGGATTAATAAATCTTGTAGAAGAGGGTGTTGTTAACGGTGAAAAGAAAACTCTTCATCCCGGAAAGATAATTGCAGGATTTGTTTTGGGTACAAAACGATCTTACAATTTTATAGATAATAATCCTGTATTTGAATTTCATCCTCAGGAATATGTAAATGATCCTTTCCTGATTTCTAAGAACAACAAAATGGTTGCAATAAATTCAGCTATTGAGATTGATCTTACAGGTCAAGTTTGTGCAGATTCTATAGGAACAAAATTTTTTAGCGGAATTGGCGGACAAGTAGATTTTGTTCGAGGCGCTGCTCATAGTGAAGGTGGAAAACCCATCATTGCACTTCCATCAGCTACAAAAGATCTCAAGTTTTCCAAAATTGTTCCTATACTAAAACCTGGAGCTGGCGTTGTTACTTCACGAGGTGATGTTCATTATGTTGTTACTGAATATGGTGTTGCTTACTTATTTGGTAAAAGTATTCAGGAAAGAGTTCGTGCGTTAATTGAAATTTCTCATCCGGATTTTAGGCAGGGATTAACTGAATTTGCTAAAAATACTTATCACATTTAACGTAAATTATTTATGATTGCTATAATTGGTGATATACATGGTTGTTATTTTACACTAGTAGAATTATATGAAAAAATTATTCGCCGTTACCCGAATATTCCTGTGTACACTGTCGGAGATTTAGTTGACAGAGGAAATCGAAGCAGTGATGTATTTGAATTCATAATTATGAACAATATATTATTTACACCGGGCAACCATGATTATATGTTCTTTCATTTTTTCAAAGATCCGCAAAGTGTCTTTGCCCGTTCATGGTTTTTTAATGGGAATGAATCAACTTTAGAATCTTATTCTAACAAAGAAACAGAAATGTTTCAGCATATAGAATTGATTAAGCTTGCACCGCTTTACTTTAACTTACCGGATTGTTTTATATCTCATGCCGGAATTTCAAATTATTATGATAAACTTTTACCGCCAAATTATTTAGATGGATTAGAAATTCTCGATTCATTCATTAGAAATGATTTACGCAGCGACAGAGGTATTCTTTGGACTCGTGATTCATTATTGAATATTGGGAAGCTTCAGGTTGTTGGACATACAACAAAACATGAGATAACACTTGCTGAAGATTCCAATGCTGTTTATCTTGATACAGGTGTATTTCTTGGGAACAAATTAAGCGCTATTATAGTCCATGAGAGTAATATTATAGAGACTTTCGAAGAAAAGACTCATCTTGAAGACATAATCAAGTCGTAAGTAAGAAGATAATTAATGAATAAACCGGAATGGTTTGAGAAGCATAATAAGAAGACAATCGACGAGGAAGAATTTTACCCAAAAAAAATAAATTGCCAAATGCTTTTTTTTTGATAATTTTAGACTAAGAAAATAAAGGAGGTTGAATAGAAGATTTCTACCATTCTCAATAATTCGAAGGACTCATATTTCTCCGCAATTCAAAAATATCTTAAAACCGGGATTCAAGTTAATTCTGATTTCTATTTTTATGATTACATTAGCAGTAATCTTCGGTTTTAGAAATCAATCTTACTCAAACTCGAACAAACTACTTTTATTTGATGCTTGTTTTGATTACATCAATTCAAATTCAACAATTGATAACATTGATTTTCAACAAGACTTAACAGAAAATACTCATAATGTTCAAAGTAATAAATTAATTCCCATCGTTACGGATTCAACAGTGAAGCCGATCAAACCTGTTCAAAATGATTCAGTAAAAATTCATGTATCACTCGATGATTCGTTAAGAATAAAAACAAACCAAGATTCATTAAAAAGAATTGAAAACCTTTCAAAAGGTTCTACAAATGTTCAAAGTAATAAATTAATTCCAATCAAACCGGATTCAACAGCAAAGCAGATCAAACCTGTTAAAATTGATCCAGAAAAAAATCATGTATTGCCCAGTGATTCGTTAAGAATAAAAACTAAACAGGATTCGCTAAAAAGATTAGACAGTCTTTCAAAAGATTCTACAGCAAGAATAAAATACTTCCATTTTTATCGTAACAATTATCCTAATGTTTTATTTAGAGAGAAGAAAAGATCCAGCTTTTTTGCTTATCCATCCGAAAGCATGTTATCAAGAACCGTACAATTAGATCCTACCGGTAAGAAAGTTTTAATAAAAGAGAATATAGCCGGTCAACAATTTCGGGAATATTTAGAACTCCCAATTGATGAATATATAAA
>QYQI01000088.1 GCA_007280825.1 Ignavibacteriales bacterium
GAAAGAACCAGAACCGGAATCTTTTATTAAGTACCAATCTTTACCCTCTTTATTTAAATAACCGACCATATGAATTCCGTGGTCATCGCCGGTTGTTCCGTTGCTAAAACGAAATTGCCGTGCGGACTCATCAATATATTCAGAAGGAACATCGAATGAAGGAATCATAGCAACTTTTGCGTGCGATTCGATTCCGGCTTCAGAAACATCTCCGAAAATGGCAAGTGTAAATCCTTTTCTGATTGTATTTTTTATTGTTGACATAAAAACATCAAGAGGAACATTATAGTAATCTTTGTTATGCCACCAATTATCCGGAACTTCATACTCTGCTTTTTCATAATATGGTTTTTGCATTAAAGACATAACAGCAACGTAATCATCTAAGTTAAGCCCGACTATTTTAGTTAAATATTCTTTTGGTGTGTATTCTTTTCCATCAACCGTAAATTTGGTTGGCGGTTCGCCCAGATAATGATCTAAAATTGATTTTACAGTACTAACAACTTCATCTTCGTTCCATGAATTTGAATTCTTAATTCCGATAAGATAATTGTTGATCTCTTGAAACATTTTACTGTGATCGTGATGTTTTTGTCCCGGTAGTTTTCCATCATAAACACTTTCCGGTACGATACCATATTCTTTCCAAATTCTAATAACTGCATTTGCTTGTGATCCTTCCCCGATATTTGAATTTCCTCTTTCTGTAACGAAGCGTCTAACTTTTGCAAGGTATTCCCAATATGCAGTCCAAATCTCTGAGAGTTTAATTTTTTTGTTATGAATTCGATAGACTTCAGATTCCAAGTAAGATGTTGTTGAAAATGACCAGCAGGTTCCCGTGTTACCTTGATTAATCGGATCATTGTGCCAGTAAGATGTGAATTCATTTTTTGATTTGGGAAGATTCAGTCCGGCATAGTCCATTTTAAATATTTTATTATCGGGCTTTTCTTTTTTGTTGAAATCATTAATCCCTTTTTGGATCTCATCCCAAAATTCACTTTTCGGTTGAATGAATGTTCCTTTATCATGAACTTGTGCTGTGATTAATCCGCTTAATAAAAAGGTGAACAGAAAGATTTTAAAATTCTTCATTTTAATTCTCCGGTTATTCTAATAATGGACAAATTTTATACATCAAAATTAATGAAAGAAAGGGAAGATTGTATAGATAAATTTGATAGAAATAAAAGCGTATCTTTTTATAAATTGAGATTGCTTTTGAAAAGGGAATTGTGAAATTTGTAATTAAATCAATCCAGAAAATCGGGAGAATATCAAATGTACTCACGTCGACAATTTTTGAATAGGTTTATGATCTCAACAGGCGGGGCATTTATTGCTTTAAGAACCGATGCTTTTGCACATGCAACAGAAGCATTAAGTAAATTAAACCCATCGCTCTCTCCTTTAGAATCAGCAAGTGATGAAGACTTCTGGGGAAGAATTCAATCTGCATTTGATGTTGATCGTTCGCTAATAAATTTAAATAACGGAGGCGTTTCACCATCTCCGCGAGTTGTTATAGATGCTTTCAAACGTTATGTAGATTATTGTAACCAAGCACCTTCTTATTATATGTGGCAGCATGTTGAACCGAAAATAGAAACAGTGCGCGAAAAATTAGCAATCGTATTCGGATGCGATAAAGAGGAAATCGCAATTACTAGAAACGACAGCGAGTCGCTGCAAACCATTCAACAGGGAATTGATTTCAAACCCGGAGATGAAATTCTTACAACCACTCAAGACTATCCCCGCATGTTAACAACATTTAATCAGATGGAAAGACGAATCGGTATTAAAGTAAACAAGGTTCATTATCCAACCCCTCTTGTAAATAAAAATGATTATGTAGAAGCACTCAAAAACGGAATCACTCCCAAAACAAAAATAATTTTAATCAGTCACACTTGTTTTCTAACGGGACAAATTCTTCCTGTACGAGATGTTTGCAGAGCAGCACATGAAAAAGGGATTGAAGTTATTGTTGATGGGGCACATTCGTTTAATCATTTTCCTTACACTCTTGCAGATCTTGAATGTGATTATTTTGGTACGTCGCTTCACAAATGGACTTACGCTCCGATCGGTACCGGAATGTTGTATGTTAAAAGAAATCTAATTAAAAAAGTATGGCCATTAATGGCGGCATCAAAAGAGATGGAAGACAACATCCGCAAGTTCGAAGAGATTGGAACTCATCCGGCCGCGAATCATAATGCAATTGCAGAAGCTCTTGCATTCAATGAAGCAATTGGGATTGACAGAAAAGCTGAAAGATTCCGCTATCTTCACAAACGGTGGATCAACCGTGTTAAAAAATATGATAACGTTAAATTTTTGATTGATATAGATGATGAATCTAATTGGGCGGGAATAGTGAATTTTAATATTACAGGAGTAAACATCAGTAAACTTGCTGAGTATTTATTCAGTAAGCATAGAATCTTTGTAGTTGTTATTATTTTTGAAGAGTTCAAGGGGTTACGAATTACACCAAATGTTTATACAATGCTTTCTGAAATGGATCTTTTCGCAGATGTGATTGAATCTGTAGCACGCGGTGAAGTAAAAGAAGTATTAGAATAGCTTTCTGTACTCAACTTTCAGCGATTAATTTTTTTCAAGCTGATTGCCGATGGCTGAACGCTGAAAGCTCTTCAATGAACTTGTTTTAAGATGGTTTGATTCGTCGGACCAAAAAGATCCTTAAAATTATATCCCATACTTATTAGATCATTCTTCTTAGAGATTAAAAAATCTTTCACAGTCTCTATGCCGATAACTTTTGTAATGCCGATACGCAGAACTTGTTCTTTATCAACGTACACATCACCTTTATAAGGAAGCATCGGGTTATATTCTAAATCTCTTTCTTTAATAAGCGGTCGTAAAGTATTTTCAAATTCAGCCGGAACAGATTTTACAATTCCCACCAATTCAAAATTAGGAACACCATCACGTATGGCAAGAACAATTCCTCCGCTGCATCCTTTATTGAATACTGCATCAATTAAAAAAATATGTTTTTCTTTTCCCGGACTACTAACAATTCCTTTTGAGATCATTTTATAATTCATCGGAAATCCAAATACGTAAATAAAACTGCCCCATTCAAGTTCTGTTGAATTACCCCAAGGATAATTAAAAGTTGTCATCCTCAAAGTTTCATTTGAAGAATATCTTCTTCCGAGTAATGCGATGTCCATATTTTTATCTTTAAGAATTACATCAAGTTCTCCGCTCTCGGGGAAATCGGAAACATAATTTGTCTGTTTCGATTTGATCGAAATACTCTCTATAAATTGAGATGAAGTTCCATCCGGGTTTACAAAATATGAAACAACTGTATCTGGGAAAGAAACAATATGAGCAACAGTTAACAGCGCAACTAATCCTTGGTTGGCAAAGATTATTGTTCCGGTTCCGGATGCTGTACGATTGAAATAAACTTTCTCAATTGCATTCTTCTCAAAATCCGTTTGATGCAGTTGTAGTAAAGTTAAATTTTTATTTCGCTCAAACACATAGCTTTCATAAAATGCGATACTGTTTATTAAGCGGATAGTATTACTAACCTCTTCAAGCTGCTGAGATGAATTTTGATACGGGAACTCACTATCATATTTGCCGTCATTTAAGGTAGGGTAAACTTTTTCAAAAACGGATGATGAAGTACATGAGAGAATTGAAAATAAAAACGGCACTGCAAGTAATGTTCTAATTTGAAATTTTCGAATCATTGTTTTACCTGAGTGGCTGCTTATCTGAAGTAAATCTAATAGAAAAAAGTATGTTAATAAAGGGGGAAAACTAAAACCCTGGCGGTGAATAATAAAGCCAGGGTTAAAACTTTTTATAAATTTTTCATCCAGGCACTTCGCAATTCAAGCTGCTGATCGGAAGCATCATCGAGAACCTTAAATTGATGTTTGATCGCTCTGGGCTGCATAGAACATGTTACTTCTTTTTCTTGACCGTTTCGTTCTGTTGTAAGAACAAATGTGCCGCCTACTTTTATATCTCTCATAAAGCCGAATTTGCTTTGTGCATTTTGTAAGGTGACTTCTTCACCATTTACTTTAATAATAAAATCTAGCGTTCTTAAACCGTCGGGCGTCGGATTTTCAACGTGTGTAACAATAAATTTATTATCCTTCATACCGATTCCGAATCCCAGAGAAATTTTTGAACTATCCAACCCAACAATTTCTTTATAATCAATTCCAAGTTTTCCAAAATATTCTGCTACAGGAAGTTTATCTGTTCCTTTAATATATCTGTTGATAAAATCTGCGATCTCTGGATAAGTACGATTTACAAATTCATCAAAGAAATCTTTTTCACTGAATGCTTTGTTAACGCCATAATCTTTATAAAGTTGATTTAGTACTTCCCGCAATCCCTTTTTCCCTTTGGAAAGTTCGAGCAGACGGATATCAAGCAGACAACCGACAACAGCACCTTTTTGATAGATGTTCGGATATTGATCTTCCCTTTCTGTTGAATGAAGAGAAAGATCTACAAGAGAAATTGTTGGATCATAATTATCGTTGTAAAAAAGTTTAGATTTCATATCAGCAAGATAATCGTCAAGAGAAATAAGATAATCCCGTAATTGGAGAATATCGGAAGCCCATTCGGTTACACCTTCATAAAGCCAGATGTGTTGAGACATAGTCGGTTTTTCAAAATTGAAATTACCAACTAATTCACTATGAATATTTAACGGAGTGACAACATGATAAAATTCGTGAGCAGCCATTGACTTAATTTCTTTGGCTACATTTTCTTCAAGAGGACTTTCATTGAGAATATATTCAGAACTGAAATTATGTTCCCACGCACCAGCAGAAAAATTTTCAAAATGGAAAAGAAAAGTATAGTGATCCACAGGAAGCCCTTGTGTGAATTGACTTGTTGCAGTCAGCATATCTTCAAGTAAAATTAATATTTGATCTGAAGAAACTTTGCCGGTCTTGGAATAAGTATAAACATCAATCGAAGTGTTTTCAATTTTGGTTGTTGCTTTTGTAAGATTACCAAGAAGGATGGGAGAATCAACAACATAATCATAATCGGGCGCGTCATAAAAACCATCTTTGTCAAGATGTAATGCAGTTCCGGCAAGCCATTCTTTAGGATAGTCTAATTTAATTTTGATGGGCGTTTTCTGCATCCCATGAAAATATCCGAAAACACATTGACCGTTTATCAATACATTGTCTTTTTCTAAAGATGTTCCGCTCATTGCATAAACGGGATTTTCTTTAACAGGTATATCCCATGTTTCGGCTATAGTATAAACTATTTTTTTTGTCTTTACCGGTTCTTCAAGCTCCCATTGATTGGTCGAGATCTGCTTCGATTCAAGTTCGGTTCCTGTTTCATCGTATGCTTTGAATGAACGGACAAATCTGCCTATATCCATTGTCTGATATGTTCCCGGAGCTGTAGATGCAAACTGATAAATTTTATTTTGCTCAGTAAGTTTTTCAGGTACTAAAGTTACTTTGAAAAGATCATCTGCACGGTCATTCAAGTTTACGTAAAATTTTTGCTGAGCAGATATTGCTGCTAACGAGGCAAGAAGAAATAAAACTGTTAGAAATAAAAATCTAATTTGATTTTTCATTTATCAGACTTCCTTAATTTTTATTTGAGTGTATATTAAGACGATTTGTAAATGATTAAGTTTTAACTATTACCTAAGCAACTTATAAATTGATTCGCGTTACTATTAATTGAAAAAATGCAAGCACTAAAATAATCCTTCATAGATATTCAGGTGCTCGCTATAATATTATTTATTCAAAAAATTCTAATCTAACTTCGGATGTTTCTTATGATAATCAGTTGCATACTGAAAAACTTTAGCAACAGCGATTATTTTTCCTTCATCGAACAATTTTCCTATGAATGTAATACTTGTTAGTGCCCCTTTTTTTGTAAATCCTGTTGGCACCACAACAGAAGGATGTCCGGTTAAATTTGTTAGAAGTAAATTATTTCCTTCCCAAGATGGGGCAATGTAGACATCAATTTTTTCCATCAGCTTTTGCATTTCTTGAATCAGCAAATAGCGTATTCTGTTTGCGTTAATATATTCTACAGCGGGAATAAATCTGGATGCACGGAAAATATTAGGCCATGCGCCTTTAAATTGACGGGCGAGCAGATCATCTTTATTAGATCGTGTTAGTTCATCAAAAGCGGCACCCGCTTCTGCTGTTAAAATAATTTGAATATCATTTACAGCAACGTTCGGCAATTCTATCGGGATCAGCTGAGCGCCGAGCTCTTCTAATTTTTTTAATGCTAAAGAATCATTTTGATGGAAAGAATATTTCTTCGCGAAATCATTTTTCAAATAACCGATCTTTAATTTTTTAAAATCTATTTTGGAATTATAATTAAACGGTACATCATAAAGAGTTTGATCTTTTCCATCTGTTCCGCGGATAGAATTAAAAACAATTGCGAGGTCTTCGGCATTTCTACAAAGTAAACCAATTTTATCCATAGACCAGCTTAATGCCATTGCGCCGGCGCGACTTACGCGTCCGTAACTTGGGCGCAATCCCGTTACACCGCACACAGTGGAAGGAGAGACAATTGATCCCCAAGTTTCTGTTCCGATAGCAAACGGAAGAAGTCCGGCAGAAACAGATGAAGCAGAGCCTGCCGATGAACCGCTCGATCCTTTTGTTGTATCCCACGGGTTGCGAGTCATTCCGCCGAACCAAACATCATCCATTGCAAGCTCACCCATTGAAAGTTTTGCACACAATACAGCGCCGGCATCCTCCAATTTTTTTATTACTGTTGCGTCTTCGTCTATCATTTGTTCTTTGAATGGTGCCGCGCCCCATGTAGTTCTGTAATCTTTTGTTGTAAGCAGATCTTTTATTCCAAACGGAATACCATGAAGCATTCCGCGGTATTTTTCTTTTGAAATTTCTTCATCGGCTTTTTTTGCCTGTTTAAGTGCAAACTCTTCGGTAAGCGTTATTACAGAGTGAAGTTTTGGCCCGTATTTTTTTAGTCTACCAAGAAACATTTTAGTTAATTCAGTTGAACTCACTTTTTTTGTCTTGATCAAATATGATAATTCACCGACGGAGTAATATGCAAGATCTTCAATTTTAACTGGCATCTTTGTGTTTGAGTAGCTGCTAAATTTTAATGAGTATTGTTTTCGTTCGAACTTAAAGCCGGCAGGAATCGGATTAAAAAGAATTGCTGGTGGAATGCTGTTATCCAAATGAATCTTGTGGATATTCGTATAATAACCGAGTTGTTCGTTCAATGCGTCCTGCATTGAATCACGTTCGATATTTGTAAATTCAAATCCGAATATTTTTTCTGCATTTGGAATATCTTCTTTCTTGATTTTCTTTTCTGTTTGCTGAGAAAAAGAGATTTGTGAACTTAGAAGAAGTATAACGATCAATTTTATGGACGAAATATTTTTCAATGGTTTCATAAGTGGTATCCATTTAAGATGTTATTTAATTTTTGATTTACAATATATGAAGCGTACACAATCAATGATCTATTGTGAAAATTATGGATTGACGGAAAGGGAAGCAATGTTTATTTAATGATAAGTAAAAATTCTGAGTTAAAAATATTTTTATTAACTTTGTTTTATCATGATTGAAAAATACAAACA
>QYQI01000112.1 GCA_007280825.1 Ignavibacteriales bacterium
AAACTGTTCTGTATGAAGTCGTAATTTGTAACCAAGTTTTTTTGCTTTGGCAAATATCTTATCAACTTCTTCGGAAGAGAATGCAGACTTCTCACAAAATGCATCAACAGAATCTGCAAGTTTATTCTTAATAATGTATGGAAGCAGTTCTTTAATTATCAAATCTATATATTGTTTGTGATCGTTTTGATATTCTGGTGGATAAGTATGAGCACCTAAAAATGTCGGAATTATTTCTATTGATGAATGGGTTTTGAAATGATTTATAACTTGAAGAAGTTTTATCTCATCATAAAAACTTAATCCGTATCCGCTCTTTATTTCTAAAGTAGTAACTCCTTGCGTAATGAAATAATCAATTCTTGGTTTAAGTATTCTCACCAATTCTTCAAAAGATGAATTGCGAACAGCTTTAACTGTAGAAATTATTCCGCCGCCGGATTTTGCAATTTCTTCATAAGTTGCACCGTTAAGTCTCATCAAAAATTCGTTTGCACGTGAACCGGCAAAAGCAGAATGTGTGTGACATTCAACTAATCCCGGAAGTAGAATTAAGTCTTTTAGATCAACAGTTTTATCGGCAGATGTTTTTGAAGTAGACGAATTGGGGATCAGGTCCTTAATAATACCATTCTCAACTAATAAAGAATGATCAGAAATCGGATTAATATCACTTAATTCTGAACCTCGCTTTAAATTCTTACTATTTGTATCAACTGTAATTATCTGAGATGTGTTCTTAAAGAGTGTTTTCATGCTTTTTTAGTTATTAATAAAGGTAAACAACCATTAATCAAAGATGAACGGTTCAAAAATAGAGAATTCGAATCTTTATTTGCTAATAATTTTGTCAATGCCGACGTATTTTCGTAATTTTGCACGTTAAAAATCGAAGGGCTTAAAAAACATGTCTTCAGGCAAAAAATTAAAGATCCTTTTCGCAACTTCAGAAGTAGTTCCTTTCATTAAGACAGGCGGTTTAGCAGACGTATCATCTGCATTACCTCAGAAATTACAAGAGATGGGGCATATAGTAAGAATTATTGTTCCAAAATACGGTGCTATTGATGAGAGAAAATTTAAGATTCACGAAGTTGTTCGCCTGAAGGACTTAAAGATTAATATTGGTAATAAAGAAGTAGTCTTTTCTTTACGGTCTTCTTTTTTAATTGGACCCAAAACAAGAGTACAGATTTATTTTTTGGATAACCCTGAATACTACGGCAGCCGACATAGTCTTTACGCAGACCCAATCACAGGTGAAGATTATCCCGATAACGATGAAAGATTTATTCTTCTTTCACGTGCAGTTTTTGAATTGATCACAAAGTTAGGATGGACACCGGATATAATTCACTGCAATGATTGGCAGACCGGATTAATACCGGCTTACTTAAAATCCACGTACAAAAACGATCCTACATTTAAATCAATAAAAACTATTTTCACAATTCATAATCTTTCATTCCAGGGTATTTTCCCCAAAGCGAATTTTGCTAAGACAGATTTACCAAAAGAGTTGGAAAGTGAAAAAGGAATTTTACATAAAGGTAAAATCAATTTTTTAAAGAGCGGATTGCTTTATTCCGATATGATCAATACAGTTAGCGAAACTTATGCTAAAGAGATTTGTCAGCATAAAGATTACGGTTTGGGCTTAGAAGCAATTCTACTCAAACGGAAAAAAGATCTCTACGGAATAATCAATGGAATTGATGATACAATCTGGAATCCGGAAGTAGATACTAAAATACCGCACAAATTTTCGATGAAGAATATTGAAATGAAAAAAGAGAGTAAAAAAGCTCTTGCAAATAATTTTCACTTCACTGCAAAAGATGATGTACCGGTTATTGGAATGATCTCTAGACTTTATGATAATAAAGGTATGGATCTTATTGAAAAAGCATTTCCAAGTTTAATGAAAATGAATATTCACTTTATTCTACTTGGCACAGGTGATAAAAAATATCATAAATTTTTTACGACCATGGCTTCAAAATATCATAATAAATTTTCATGCTATATCGGATTCGATGATGAACTCGCTCATTTAATTGAAGCCGGTTCTGATATTTTCTTAATGCCTTCAAAATATGAACCATGCGGTCTGAATCAAATGTATAGTTTGATGTATGGAACCATACCAATCGTTCGTCATACAGGAGGACTAGCAGATACAGTCCAAGCATACAATCCAAAAAATAAAACCGGCAATGGATTCGTCTTCAAAAAATATTCTGCATCAGAAATGTTAAAAGAGATCAGAAATGCAGTGAAGATTTTTACCAAAGATCAGGATAAATGGCATAACATTATGAGCAACGGAATGAAATCCAATTTTACTTGGATGAATTCTTCCAAGAAATATGTTGATCTGTATAAAAAGCTTACCGACTAATTGATGAAACACCATGCGATTTTTTTAGATCGTGACGGAACTATTAATCACGATTCCGGTTATATCAAAGACCCGTCCGAAGTTGTTTTACTTTCCGGAGTATCAGAAGGAATTAAAAAATTAAAGAATGAATATGCTTTCAAAGCGATTGTCATATCAAACCAGGCAGGTGTTTCTAAAGGAATTATGACGATCGGGGATGTCGATTCTGTAAATGATCGCATCAATCATCTTTTAAAAAAGAACGGGACTGAAATTGATGCATTTTATTATTGTCCTTTTCATCCCGATTTTGATTCACCCGAAAAATCAAATTGTAGGAAACCTTCTCCGGTTATGATTGTTCAAGCTGCAGAAGAACATGAGATAGATATTTCTAAATCTTATATGATAGGTGATAAAGCAAGCGATATTGAATGCGGCATCAATGCAGGAGTGAAGACGGTACTAATAAATAGTGAAGACAATCGTAATGAAATTTCTATCTTGCATAATCTTGGGAAAAAGCCCAACTTTACAGCCGCTAATTTCAAAGAAGTATGCGATTTTATTATCAATGATTTTTCCGGAGGAATTTAATTGATCAGATTTTTGAAACTTGCCTTTTATCTATTTGCAGTTATAATTCTAATTGTTTCCTGTAGTCAAGATCCTACATCAGTCGGTTCAGAATTAATTTCCCAAAATGAAAAGATTGCATTTCAGGAATTAGACAGTTATCAAGCAAACGTTTTTCAGAAGTCGGTAAACTATCAAGATAAATTTAAGTTTGGTTTATCTAATGTTGTCTTAATGGGAAAGAATTCTTTCGCAGAATCTTCTATTCTAATGCGTTATCATATTTATTTGCCGGATTCTATATTGGCATTAGTTAAGAGTGGGCAGTACGTTGTTAAATCTGCTACGATGAAAATGATTCCGCGTTATCTCTTGGGAGATAAAACTGCGACTTTAGATTTTTCTGTGTTCCAAGTTCGAAGTGATTGGAGTCCGGTTGGATTCGATAGGGATAGTATTCCAAGTTTAGTTTATGATCCTGTTGATGTTTCATCGGGATTAACTGTTAATGATACACTTGTAAAATTTAATTTAAAAAATGATGTTGTTACTCAATGGTTAAAATATTCGGCAGATAGTAATTCAGCGCCAAAGAATTTTGGTATACTTCTAAAACCAAAACTATCATCACAAAAAATTGTAGGTTTTAATTCAGCCATTGCAAGTTCATCAACAAACGAGACAGTTCTTACGGTTGAACTGGAAAGACCTTCAATAAGAAAAGACACACTGGGAATATCTCCATTTTTTCATATTTATTATTTAACGGGACAGGTACCTCAACAAAATAGTAACTTAACTTTTCAAGGTGGTATAGGATTAAAAGGGACTTTATTTTTTGATTTAAGTTCGTTGCCTAAAAATATTATTGTTAATAAAGCATATCTTGAATTGAATGTTGATACAACTTCAACTTTAGATGGAAATCCTTCTTCAGATTCTCTTTTTGCGCAGATACTTGCGGACAGCACAACAAGAAAATTAACAAGAGATAGTTCTGTTGTTACCGTACTCGCTAAGAAAGATAAAATTTATACCGGTGATATTGCATGGATGGTTCAGAAATGGCAAAACGGAGAATCGAACCAAGGAATTTTACTTTCTCTATGGGATGAATATGCTTCGGCCGCACGTATTGCATTCTTTGGAAGCAAGGATCCAAACAAAGCACTTAGACCTAAATTGAAAATTATTTATATGCAAAAAAAGTAGTCTAAATGAAAAAAATAAAAATCATAATGTTATTACTTCTTGCTACAATCCCATTGATGGCGCAAGGAGGTTCGCTTTATTCGGGATTTGGTATTGGTGATTTAAGAACATCATACTCTGCACGCAGATTTGCAATGGGCGAAATGGGAATCGCATTAAGTGATGTTGACTATTTAAATTCTATGAATCCGGCTGGATGGAACTCGCTTAGATTAACACGTTTTGAGCTAAGTATGAATTATAACGGAAGTAATATACAAAGCGCTTCAACTTCTGCGTTTTACAGTAAGACAGGATTAAACGGAATGATGTTAGCATTTCCTGTTGAACATGATTTAGGCTTATCAGTTGCATTTGGACAAGTACCATATTCGCAAGTCGGTTATGAAATCAAATCAAATGTTAATGATCCTTTAGTAGGAAATTATAATTACAGTGATGTAGGGAATGGCGGAATTTCAAAATTATTTATTGGTACTTCATACCGTTTACCTTTTGATTTCTCAATCGGTCTTTCTTATGATTATTATATTGGCAGAGTAACTCATAATCTCGTTGCTAATTTTGATGCTTCTTCAACTTTTAGGAGTGCAACTTTCGAAAAAGAAACCAGTTATCATGGAATGGGTTTTACTTCGGGAATTATTTCAAGCGATCTTTCTAAATTATTTGGTTCTACCGAGTTTAAGGATTTTAGAATTGGAATTGTATATACTCCATCAGTTACTTTAAGTGCAGACTCTGTTGATAATTCTACAACATCTATTGGCACTATAACTACATCAACAGGATCTATAAAAAATAATCTTCCTTACAAGTTGGGATTCGGTACTACATTTAAGTACACAAACAATTATACGTTCACACTCGATTACTTATACCAACCCTTCAGCGAGTATACTTCAAGCGGTAAACAAGATATCAATTTGCAAAATTATTATAAGCTGGGTTTAGGATTTGAATATAGAAATGCTGATACACGATCAAATGCATTTTGGGATCATGTTATGTATCGTACCGGATTAAGTTTTGAACAGACTCAATTTAAAATAAAAGGGACTGGAATAAATCAATATTCAATTTACGGCGGTATGTCACTTCCGATAAGTTTCGACAACACTATTGATCTTGCTTTTCAATATTCAAAAAGAGGAACTACCGATAATAATTTATTACTTGAGAATATTTATAAATTTACTGTTACAATAAGTATTGGCGATTTCTGGTTTATCCGTCCTGATAGATAAGATTATCACTTACTGATTATTTATGATATCGATTTTTAATTATTCTTCCATTCCCGCTTACGATTACATCTTATCATTCAATCACATTTCTTTTAGTAAACTTTATTTTGAATTGAATTTCCAGAACAGCATATTTGAAAGAGAAATTTCTATTCACTAATGCAAATTAATTTTATCAAATAAAAATGAAGTGATATGTACAATCAATTACAAAACGATAAAGAAACTTTTAGAATTTCTCAATTAGAACTTAATCGTCAAGAAACACAACTTGAATTAATTGCGTCAGAAAATTTTGTTTCCCAGGCAGTTTTGAATGCTGCTGGTTCAGTTCTAACAAACAAATATGCAGAAGGTTATCCTGGTAAAAGATATTACGGCGGATGTGAATTTGTTGATTTGGCTGAAGACCTTGCCCGCAACCGCTTAAAAAAATTATTCGGAGCGGAATATGTCAACGTGCAACCGCATAGCGGTTCTCAAGCTAATATGGCTGTTTACATGACTTTGTTGAAACCAAGTGATACTATCATTGGACTGAGTCTTGATCATGGCGGACATTTAACTCACGGTTCGCCTGTTAATTTTTCCGGACAGATTTATCGTTCAGTTGGTTATAGTTTAAATAAAGAAACTAAACTTTTAGATTATAATTTAGTTGAAGATCTTGCTAAGAAAGAAAAACCTAAATTAATTGTTATGGGTGCTAGTGCATATTCACGTGATTGGGATTATGCAAAGTTCAGAGTGATCGCCGATAAAGTTGGTGCATTATTAATGATGGATATGGCTCATCCGGCAGGATTAATTGCAAAAGGTTTGCTGAATAATCCGCTTCCATATTGCGATGTTGTAACATCAACGACACACAAAACTTTGCGCGGTCCAAGAGGCGGAATTATTTTAATGGGTAAGGACAGAGATAATCCTTTCGGAATAAAAACCTTAAAAGGAGACCGCTTAAAATTAATGTCGGAAATTTTAGATAGTATGGTAATGCCCGGAATTCAGGGCGGACCGCTTATGCATGTAATTCTAGCAAAAGCAGTTGCATTTGGAGAAGCTCTTGAAGATTCATTTACGGATTATGCAAAACAAATCATAAAAAATGCAAAGACGTTATCAAACGAACTGACAACTTTAGGTTATAATATTGTTTCCGGCGGAACAGATAATCATTTAATGTTAGTTGATCTTACAGATAAAGAACTAAGCGGCAAAAAAGTTGAGAACGCTCTTGGTGCTGCCGGAATTACAGTGAATAAAAATATGATTCCGTTCGATACAAAAAGTCCTTTTGTTACAAGTGGTATTAGAATTGGAACGCCTGCAGTCACTACGCGCGGTATGCAAGAAAACGAAATGAAAAATATTGCATCGTATATTGATAGAGCAATCAAAAATAATGAGAACGAATCAGTATTGTCGCAAATAAAAAATGAAGTTGCAGAACTCTGTTTCAAGTTTCCTTTATATCCTCAATTAAAACAAAATTAAAATGGCAGAACTGGAAGAAAATAATATTGACAGCGAAGATCCCAAAGAAGAAGTGGAAATGACTTTTCTCGATCATCTTGAAGAGTTAAGATGGAGAATAATTTATACTGTAATTGGAATTTTCCTTGGGACAATTATAGCGATGATATTTATTGATTTTTTTGTTGATACAATTCTTCTTCTTCCTGCTCGAACAGCAAATTTTAAATTACAAAATCTTAGACCGTTCGGTCAGCTTTTCCTATACTTCCAAGTGGCTATTATGCTCGGTTTGATTTTTAGTTTTCCAAATATAGTTTACCAATTGTGGAAGTTTATCGCACCGGCATTGAAGTCTAAAGAAAAAAAGTATATAAAATGGATTGTATTGTTCACAACTTTTTGTTTTATGTGTGGGGTAGTTTTCGCTTATTACATCATGCTTCCTCTTACATTAAAATTTGCTGCCGGATTCGGTTCTGCAGCTATACAAAATAATTTTTCAATAGAGGAATATCTCTCAATAGTTCTTAATATTATTCTTGGTGCCGGCCTGATATTTGAACTTCCTATGCTTTCATTTTTCCTTTCTAAGATTGGTTTACTTTCACCAAAACTTATGAGAAAATATAGAAGACATGCTATTGTGGTTATAATGATTGTAGCCGCATTTCTATCTCCGGGAACAGATCCGGTCTCACAAGTGCTTCTTGCGGTTCCATTGGTTTTGTTATATGAAATAAGTATTTTTGTTTCAAAAATATTCCAAAAGAAATCTTGACAAATAAATCCTTCTCAGAAATTACACACCCGATTGAAGACGAACTTTCGAAATTTAGTGAGCTCTTCAAGCAATCCTTAAAATCGAAAGTTACCTTATTAGAATTAGTAACAAGATATATTCTAAAGCAAAAAGGGAAAAAAATTAGGCCTATCTTAGTTCTACTTTCAAGTGATTTATGCGGCGGAATATCTGAACGCAGTTATCGAGGTGCTACTTTAGTAGAATTACTTCATACAGCCACTTTAGTTCACGATGATGTTGTTGATAATGCAGAAACAAGAAGAAATTTTCCTTCGATCAATGCTGTTTGGAAGAATAAGATTGCTGTATTGATGGGTGATTATTTATTGGCTCGCGGTTTAATGCTTGCAGTAGATGGAAACGATTTTGATTTTCTCAGAGTAATAACAAATACAGTTAAGAGAATGTCGGAAGGGGAATTGCTGCAGATTAGTAAAACAAGAAAATTAGATATAGATGAAGAAACATATTTTAGGATTATTTCCGATAAGACTGCATCGCTTCTATCAACATGCTGTGAAATAGGGGCGCGTGCGTCTACTGATGATGAAAAAAAGATAACTGCCATTAAGGAATTTGGTGAAAACCTTGGTATAGCATTTCAAATCCGCGATGACATTTTAGATTTCATCGGTACTAAAAATATATTCGGCAAATCGCTCGGTGCTGATATCAAGGAAAAGAAAATAACACTTCCATTAATATATGCGTTAAAAAACGCACCTCAAGAAGAATCAAAAAAAATCATTAATTTACTAAAGAGTAAAGAGAGAAAAACAAAGGTAGATGTTGTAATAAAGTTTGTTAAGATGTATGAAGGTATAAAATACTCTGAAAAAGTTGCTCTTGAATATTCTAATACGGCTTTATCTAAATTAGAACAGTTTCAGATATCCGAGTCACGATTATCATTAGAGTCTTTAGTGAGTTTTGTTGTCGAAAGAAAAAATTAGATAAAATTATTTTTAGAAGTTAAAAATTTTTGATTTTAAATTTCGTTTCTTATCTTTGGCAGTAATTTTTTAGCTAATTGTATATCTTATCTCTTTAATAATTTCTAGCGAAAGCTAAGCTAAATAACTCAAGAAAGATTCCAATAAAACGATCTGTTAATTATACTATTACAGGTATTCAATGAAGAGAACGGTACTGGATTATGCACTCAAGATTCGCCTCCCGTTAACATTATTTGTTGTAGCAATATCTTTCATATTAACTTTTTATTTCTCCCGTGCTGAAAGAGATAGTGTAGGATACAAACCGGAACAACCAATAAAATTCTCTCATAAACTGCATGCAGGACAAATGGCAATTGATTGCCAGTATTGTCATATTGGAGTTACCAAAGAGAGACAAGCTTTAATTCCTTCTGTAAATATCTGCATGAACTGCCATACAATATCACGCAAAGATAAACCTGAAATAATCAAGCTGACAAAATATTATAATGATGCTAGCATAATTCCTTGGAAGAGAATCCATAAGGTTCCGGAATACGCATACTTTAATCATAGTGTTCACGTAAATAAAGGAATTGATTGTGCAAGCTGCCATGGTGATGTAAAAGAAATGGATGTTGTTGAACAAGTTAAACCTTTTACAATGACTGCTTGTTTAGATTGTCATAGAAATCCTGAAGAAAAATTACCTTATTTGAAAAATGTTAATCTTGGTCCGGAATATTGTTCGGCATGCCATAGATAATTAGGAGATTTATTTTGATAGAATTAAGCAAGATAAATAGAAAAAGTTTTTTTGAAAAAATTGGTAAAGGCGCACTTGTGGCAGCTGTTGCATCAGTAATACCATTTAAGTTTTTTACATCAGTAGCTAAAGCATCATCAAATAAAAACATTAAAGTTAAAATTCATCCTTTTGCAGTTAAAAGAAAAGATAAGGTCTAAGATGAGCGATTCCTCAAAATCATCAGATAAAAAAGAATTGTGGAAAAGTCTGAATGACTATAACAACGATCCGGAAGTTTTAAAATTTAAACATGATGAGTTTGTTGAAGGTGTAACTGAAGAATTTGATCCTTCAAAACTTTCTGGAATTTCAAGGAGAAAATTTTTAGCTCTTCTTTCTGCTTCTGCTGCGTTCACTGCAACTGCATGCACAAATTACCGTGATAAGGGAGAAATAATTCCTTACAACAAAAGGCCCGAAGAAGTAATGCC
>QYQI01000130.1 GCA_007280825.1 Ignavibacteriales bacterium
AATTTATTTCCCGGAAAGTGAGGATGAGATAGTTGACCTTCTTAAAAAATTTAATAAGGAAAATATTAGAGTAACCGTTTCCGGCAACGGCACCGGATTAACCGGCGGTCGTGTACCAGAAGGCGGAATAATTATTTCTCTTGAAAAATTTAATCGAATTCTTGAATTGAATTCTGAGAAAAAATTTATCATTGTTCAACCGGCGGTTGTATTAAAAGATTTTCAAGATTTTGTTGAAGCAAAAAATTTATTTTATCCACCTGATCCCACAGGACGAAATTGTTTTATAGGTGCAACAGTTTCAACAAACGCTTCCGGTGCGCGTACATTTAAATACGGCTCTACCCGCAATTATGTTCTGGGATTAAGAATTATTTTGCCTAATGGAGAAATAATCGCAATCGAACGGGAACAATATTTTGCTAATCAGTATGATGCAAATATCAAGACTGAATCCGGTAAAGTTATTTCGTTTAAGATCCCGAATTATAAAATGCCAAAGACGAAAAACGCCGCTGGATATTATTGTAAAAAAAATATGGATTTGATAGATCTTTTTATTGGATCAGAAGGAACACTTGGAATAATTTCTGAAATAAAAATAAAGTTGATTGATCTGCCTAAAAGAGTTTTATCCTGTGTTGCATTTTTCCAGACAGAGAATAATGCTTTAGATTTTATTGATGAAGCGAGAGAGCTAAGACGAAATAATTCTCCATTTCCAAAAGCACGCGCATTGGAATTCTTTGATGAAAAAGCTTTAAGATTTCTACAAAAAGACTATCCTAACATTCCAAAGCTTTCGCAAGCCTCTGTCTGGTTTGAAGAAGACTACAACACGGATAACGATGATATCGTTGAAAATTGGGTCTCTCTTTTAAATAAATATAATTGTAACGATGATTCTGTCTGGTTTGCTTTTGATAAAATTGAACAAGAAAAATTTCATGAATTCCGCCATGCTATTTCCTGGAAAGTAAATGAGTTTATTTCACAACACAATTTTAAGAAAGTTGGAACGGATGTATCCGTTCCGATAATCCATTTCAGGTTATTTTATTATTGGATGAAAAAAACAGTAGGAAAAGAAAATATTGATTACGTTGTATATGGTCACTTCGGTGATTGCCATCCTCATCTTAACATGCTGCCAAAGAACGAATCGGAATATCTTAAATCAAAACAGATCTACGCTAATATTTGTGCGGAAGCAGTCCGACTGGAGGGAACAATTTCAGCCGAGCATGGTATAGGCAAATTGAAAAGAGATTACTTAAAAATGATGTATGGGGAAAATAATATTCTAAAGATGGCAAAACTAAAATTAGTTTTTGATCCGAACAAAATTCTAAATGTTGGAAATATTTTCGACGAGAAATATTTGGACTCAGCTAATGGTAGGTAGATCTTTACTCATAATAATTGTTTTGTCTTTTGCTGCTGTATTAAAAGCACAGGATGCAAATACCGATGTTCATTTACGTCTTGCACAGACTTATGAACAAGCAGGTCAATTCGATAAAGCAGAAATTATTTACCGCGAGTTGGTTGAAATCCAGCCTATGAATAATGTTTTTTTTGAATCATTGAACAAAATTTTTATCTCACAAAAAAAATATAACGAATCAATAAAACTGCTACTTCAAAAAATTAATCAGGTCACTAATGATTACAACCTCTACGGCCTGCTCGGCTCAACATATTTTATTATGGATCAATCGGAGAAAGCATTTGAATCGTGGGAAAAAGGGATAGCTATAAATCCATCCTCTTATATTGGTTATAGAGTAATTGCAAATTATGCTATAGAAAATAGAGCATACGAGAAAGCAATTGATGTTCTGAAACGCGGTAAAAAGATTTCAGGCGATCCTATCATGTTTTCAATGGATCTGGCTAATATTTATGCAGCAAATTTTAAATTCTCAGACGCTGCATTTGAATTTTGTAGTTTGATTGAAGCCCACCCGGAACAGGTCCAATCCGCAAAAGCAAGAATAAGCAGTTACTTGAACAGACCGGGAGCTGCAGAACAAACAATCCGTGCAGTAAAAGATTATTCTGAATCAAAATCGCAAATCGAGCTTTTCGATTTATTAACATTTGTATATCAATCAACAGATGATTACAAAGATGCTTTCGAGAACGTAATTGAAATTGAGAAAAAATATAAAGTTAACGGAACTTATGTTTTTCTATTTGCTCAAGAAGCTTACCGCAATAAACAATATAACTGGGCATCGGAAGCTTACAATTTTATCGCTAAGAATTATTTAAACTCACCTTATTATCAGATCTCAAAAATCGGTTATGCAAGAACTTTGGAAGCGTCGTTAGATCAAAAATTTTCTGAGCGTAATGATTCTTGGAAACCATTTATAAAACACGAGCCACTTTTTACAGACGAGTACAAAAAGATTATTAATGCATATGAAGAATTTATTATAACAACACCGGGGAATGCGGTCAATATAGAAGCATTATTTAGAATAGCTGAAATTTATAGAACTAGAATTTTTGATTATCAAAAAGCAGATTCTCTCTATAAAAAACTTTCTCAAATATCTCCAAACACTAACTATGGTGTTCAATCACTTATTGCGCAGGGAGAAATTGCAATCCAAAGAGACAGTTTGGATATAGCAAAAGTTTATTTTCAAAAAGCATTATCATTTCAACGTATTGATCCAAATGATTTATCAGAGACGAATTTTTATTTAGCAAGAATAGAATCCTGGAAAGGTAATTTTTCTAAATCAATCGGCTTATTTAGAGAAGTATCAAAAAATCTTTCCGCTGATTTCGCTAATGATGCAATCGAAATTTCATCAATTATTAGTACAACTAAAAAAGATTCATTAAATCTTACTTTGTATGCTCATGCAGATCTTCTTGCAATACAAAATAGACACAAACAGGCGGCGATTGAATTTAAAACTCTAAGTGATCGCCCCAACTTATTTGTTCTAAATGATTTCGCAAAAATATATTTTGCTGAAATGTTGTTGGCTGAAAATGATCTACCATCCGCTATTAAAATTTTTGAAGAGATAACAAAAGATGGGAATAATTCGATTTTCGGTGAAAAAGCCATTTTCTTGCTCGCCCAGTGCTATCAATACGGAACTAAAGATCTTCAAAAAGCTGCTCAAATCTATCAGAAATTACTTGAAACTTTCCCAAACTCACTCTATTTTGACCGTGCGCGTGAAGCGTTAAATAGTCTTCCAACAAAAAATGGTTAAAAATGAGCGATCCTCGAGAACCTCGTACAGTTAAATGTTCCTTTTGCGGAAGGGATGGCAGTGAAGTTACATCAATGGTTGCAGGTCCTGATGTTTATATCTGCGACATCTGTATCAAGACCAGTATAGATATCTTAAAGAATAATATTACTGCAACACCAAAAAAAGAAACCTATCATTCCTCACTAACTCCTGATCTAATCAAGAAAAGTTTGGATGAATATGTAATAGATCAAGATCTTGCAAAAAAGATTCTAGCGGTAGCAGTTTACAATCATTACAAAAGAAGCAATGCAACAAATTCTCTTTTTGAAATGGATGATGTTGAAATAGAAAAAAGCAATATCCTTTTGATCGGGCAAACAGGCGTTGGGAAAACATTACTCGCTCAAACGCTCGCAAGAATTTTAGATGTTCCGTTTGCGATTGCAGATGCAACAACACTTACCGAAGCCGGCTATGTTGGTGATGACGTAGAAACTGTTTTAGTTCGTCTGCTTCAAGCAGCGGATTATAATTTAGAGAAAGCTCAAAAAGGAATTGTCTACATAGATGAGATTGATAAAATTGCTCGCAAAAGTGAAAGCACTTCTATTACTCGGGATGTTTCAGGTGAAGGTGTACAACAAGCACTTTTAAAAATTTTAGAAGGAACTGTTGCCGGTGTTCCGCCGCGTGGAGGAAGAAAGCATCCGGAACAAAGTTTAATAAATGTTAATACAAAAAATATTTTGTTTGTCTGCGGCGGCGCATTTGACGGCGTCGAGTCTATTATTGCTTCACGCATAAACAAGAACACGATCGGTTTTGATACCAGCATTTCAAATTCGTCGGAAACAGATAGAGATAATCTTATTCAGAAAGTTCAGCCGGAGGATTTGGTGAAATACGGATTGATTCCTGAACTGGTTGGACGATTACCAATCATTGCACCGCTTGCTTCACTAAATTCTAAAGCAATGAAAAATATTCTTACTGAACCGAAGAATGCGATCATTAAGCAATATCAAAAATTGTTTATGATGGAAGGTGTGGAATTAAGTTTTGACCAAAATGCTTTGGAAGAAATTGTAAAGAAAGCAATGGAGAGAAAAACCGGTGCACGTGCTCTACGTTCTATAGTTGAAGGAATTTTACTTGATATCATGTATGAACTTCCAACAAAAGAAAACATTGATAAGTGTATGGTTACTCGCGATACCGTTACTAAAGGCGAGAAACCGGTTTATATAGAAAGCGACAGGAAAACAGCGTAAGAACTTTATATAATTTTATCCGGCTTGATTCATTTATTAATTGAATAAGGATTAAGCCGGTTTTATTTTAAGCCCGCCAATTAAATTTATTAAATGAAAAAAAATCTTTTCATAATTCTAATTGTTTCATCATCAATTTTTGCGCAGGCAAAACTTCTTATTTATATGGATCTGCAGCAAACGGATCATCTTAAAGCATACGGAATAACTTTCAATGCTCTGAAAGACGGAATTACTTCTGATTGGCTTCTTAACTATCGCGGCGGATCTTTTATGTTCGATTACTCCGAACAACTTGCTATGCGATGCAGATTAAAAGGTGTTGCCTTCCTAACTCTTTCAAATCAAGATGCTGTGCAAATATATTCACTCGTACAAAGTGAAGATCAAAATATGGAAGTCGTGCGTCTTGAGAAAGCACCTAAAATTGCTGTTTATGTCCCGCCTGGATTCCAGCCATGGGATGATGCTGTTATACTAGCGCTAAACTATGCGGAAGTTAGTTATGATAAAATTTGGATTGAAGAAATTCTTCGCGGTGATCTTGAAAAATATGATTGGCTTCATTCTCATCATGAAGATTTTACGGGACAATATGGAAAATTTTATGCGTCATTCAGCGGTGCGCAATGGTACATAGAACAACAGATGCTCTACGAAAATGAAGCTAAGAAATTAGGATTCAAAAAAGTATCGGATATGGAAAAAGCTGTTGTTCAGACAATAAAAAATTATGTAGCTCAAGGCGGGTTCATGTTTGCTATGTGTTCTGCAACCGACACATACGATATTGCTCTTGCAGCAATGAATGTAGATATAGTTGACCGGATGTACGATGGCGATCCGCCGGATATTGACGCACAAAATAAATTAGATTTCTCTAACACATTTGCTTTCGAAAATTTTAAATTAGAGATGAATCCTCTTGTCTATGAATACAGCGATATTGATATTCAACCATTGGAAGTTGGCGACCAAAGAAATGATTATTTCACATTATTTGATTTCTCGGCAAAGTATGATCCTGTGCCAACAATGCTGACACAAGATCATGTGAATGT
>QYQI01000108.1 GCA_007280825.1 Ignavibacteriales bacterium
GTTTTTCTCTTTCCATTAAAATGTATTGCGCGTGCTACCAGCTCTTTGCCTGTTCCGCTTTCTCCGGTAATTAATACTGTGATTTCGTTATCAAGTACTTTTGATACCATCTTAAAAGCTTCCTGCATTTTTTTATCTGCAGAGATGATGTTATCAAAACTATATTCTTTCTCAATATTTTCTTTTAGCCTTTCAAGTTCACGTTCCAAATCATAATTTTTAATTGCGTTTCTAATTGCCGGCTCAAGACGGTTCTTATCTATTGGCTTTGGAAAGTAATCGAACGCTCCAAGACGAATAGATTCAAGTGCAACTTCTACGCTTCCTTGGGCCGATAACATTATTATTGGCAGGTGCGGACTTTTTTGCTTCATCCTGTTAAGAACTTCATTGCCGTTAATATCAGGAAGCATTATATCAAGAAGAACTAAATCGGGATTGTCGGAAAAAGAATTTAGCGCATCTGTTCCGGTTGTAAATGTTTTTATTCTGTAATTCCATTGATTTTTAACCCAATGGGTAAGCATTTTTTGAATTGAGTCTTCGTCATCAATAATAAAAATTAATTTTTCCAATTTTTCCCTCGGCTGTATTTCTACTTTGGTAAACGAATAATAAATGTTGTTCCTTTATCAACCTGACTTCTAACTTTAATAAACCCTTTGTGCAAATCTACAATTTGTTTTACACTTACAAGACCAAACCCAGCGCCGCCCAGCGGTGTTCCAAATTGTTGAATTTTACTGAATTTTTGAAAAAGATTCGGCAAATCTTTTTCCGGAATTCCAACACCAGTATCGCTAATAACTATTTCAATTTCTTTCCCGTAATCCTGCAGTATTACTGTAATTCTTCCGCCAGCATTTGTGAATTTAACTGCATTAGATATTAAATTTCCAAAAACTTTTTTTAGACGGTCCTTATCAACGTTAATTTGTAATTCGTGTTTAGGATATTCTTTCGAAAGCGTAATATTTTTTTCTTTAATCTGATCTGAAAAATTTAATACGGATTCTTCCAGAATATCAACAATACTTGTTAAGGATTTTTGTAACTCTTCTTCGCCGCTTTCCAGTTTAGAAAAATCAAGCACATCGTTAATTAGTTTGCCTAAGCGTTTGCCTTCCATTAAAATAATATTACTGAATTCACGAATAGTTTCTTTGGGAAGATCCGGATCCGATAAAATTGTTTCTGCAAAACCAACTATTGATGCAAGCGGTGTTCGCAGTTCGTGCGATACATTTGAAATGAATTCGCTTTTTAATTTATTCACTTCTTCAAGAACCGTTATCTTATGCCGGGCTCTTTCCCGTTCAATAGAAATTATCCGATTAGCTTCAACTAATTTTGCATTGAGATCTTTTATTTTTTGTTCATCAAGTTTATGGTTTGTAATATTGCGCCCGATGCTTAACATACCGGAAACTTCTCCGTCACTTAACATCGGCTTTGCGCTAAATTCAAATGTAATCCCCTTATCAAATCTGTCTAGAAACATTGCCTCGAAAGTTGTAATTCCGTTTGAGTTTAATATTTCGGTAAATGCGGCAGCTATTTTAGGTTCATCTTCTTTATCAATGAATTCAAGAAAATGCCTGCCGATCATTTCATCGGGAGTATAACCAAGTGTAGTTGCACCGTTTTTATTAACCATGCTGAAATAACCAAACCCGTTAAGAATAAAAATCAAATCATCCGCGGTGTCAATCAGCAATCTAAATCTTTCTTCAGAACCTTCAAGTTTTAGAAGTATTTGTTTTTCTTCGGTAATATCTTGAATTGCACCAACTATGCGTACGGTTTTATTGTTTTTAATAATTGGAAATCCGGAGTGTCGGACCCAATGTTCTTTGCCGAATCTATCTTTCATCCGGTATTCAATAGTTGATTCAATTCCATTTTTAAGATTATTAATAAAGCTTTTAAAATTGCCGAAGTGTGCGGGATATATTGACCGCAATATTTGTGTTTTGTTCTTATAAATTTCTTCGGGTGAGAATCCGTATAAAGTTCTTACTGCCTCTGAAATAAAATTATATTCTGTTCCTTCAGCATTAGTTGAATAAAGAACTATATTAATAGAACTAACCGTCTCGTCAAAAAGCAGTCCGGTTTTATCTTTTAAAAGTTCTTCTTTTTCGGATGATTTTGTTATACCGCTTCCGCGTTTCATTCAACTATTCTTAATAAATTTTGTTGTAAGATAATAAATTCGTGTGAGGAAATATAGAGAATGCACTAATAGAATATCTTCTTTTTATAGTATTTGAACAAAAATAAAAAGCAGAAACAAAGCCTCCGGATTAAAAATTGTCTTTCCTCCGAATGAGTTTATAGGCCTTCCGGCGTATCTTGAAAAAATTACAATGCTTATATATCCAACCATCGCCGATAAATCTATTGTTATGCTCGGCACGTAATTTTGTTCAAGTAGCATAGTTGTAATCGTGTAACTAAGCCCAATCCCTCCTATTCCGATCAAGGCAAGAATAAAATTATTTCGCGTATCTTTAATTGAAAATAACTTGGCTAAAATTAATTAAACAACTTTTACTATTATTGTGATAGATGGAAAAAGAAAAAATCAAAAAGCCTGAGCTCCTGGCTCCTGCCGGGGATTGGAGCATGCTAAATGTCGCAATAAACAGCGGAGCTGATTCAATTTATTTTGGGTTGAAGAACCTAAGCATGCGCGCCGCCGCAAATAATTTTGATATTTCAGAACTTCCAAAGATTATTGAATTTTGCAACGACAAAAATGTAAAGGCTCATCTAACACTTAACACTATTGTTTTTGAAAATGAATTAGAGGAACTTGATAAAATTATTCCTGCAGCAAAGAAAGCCGGTGTTGAAATGATTATCTGCTGGGATATGTCGGTAATACAAAAGTGCCTTGATTATAAAATGCCTTTCTGTGTTAGCACACAGGCCTCGGTTTCCAATTCATCAACGGTAACTTTTTATGAGCGGCTTGGTGCAAAGCGGATTGTTCTCGCTCGCGAATGTACCCTTGATAAAATTAAAGAGATAAAAAGCAAAACCAATATTGAAATCGAAGCCTTTGTCCATGGCGCAATGTGCATTGCTATCAGCGGAAGATGTTTTATGAGTCATGAAGTTTTTGGAAAAAGCGCTAACCGGGGCGAGTGTCTTCAGCCATGCAGACGAGAATATGAAATAAAAGATATGGATGAAAAATTTTCTTTAACGCTGGGAGAAGATTATGTGTTATCGCCAAAAGACTTATGCACAATTGATTTTATTGATAAACTAATAGAAGCTGGTATTGATGCATTTAAGATTGAGGGAAGAAAAAGGGCTCCCGAATATATATCAAAAGCGGTATCAACATACCGAAAAGCTATAGACCACTACTTTGATGGGAATCTTACTCAAGAAATTAAACGAGAATACCTTGAAGAATTAAAAAAAGTTTATAATCGTGGATTTTCCCCCGGTTTTTATTTCGGTCAACCCGGTTCTGAGAGTTATACAAAGACTTTTGGAAATATTGCCACTACAAAAAAAGTTTATGTCGGAAGAGTTTTAAATTATTATAAAAAAAATAAGATCGCATTTGTTAGATTAGAGGCAGATTCTTTAGCCACGGGAGATTTAATTTATATAATCGGAAGTACTACCGGAGTTGTGGAGCTAAAACTTAACAAGATTATTCGGGATGAAATCGAGTTAAATTCTGTTAATAAGGGAAATGATTTTACTTTTGAATGTGAAGAATTGGTTCGTGCAAATGATAGAGTTTATAAAATAGTTTCTGTTGTTGAGTAAAATTATTTCCAAGTTAATTTGGGTTTTCCGCCTTCAAAACTATCAATAGCTTCGTCCAGCATAGGAAAAACTTTGAATACTTTGTCCATCCGTGTTAAAACAAAAACTAATGAGGGCGTTTCTTTATTATAAACTAACCGTAAGTCGCCATTAATAGAATTAACTTTCTTGAGCAATGCAACCATCGAACCCAAAAAAGTTGAGTCAACATATTCACATACGCTTAGATCAATGATAATTTTGGTCGCACCCTCTGTAATAATTTCGCTAACAAATTCTTTAAACTTTACAGCTTTTGCAAGAGTAGCTCTATTCAAATAAACATGTACAACTGCTATTTCGCCAATTTTATCAGATTTAAAATCCATAGACTTTTTATGTTATTAAAACTCATTTTGGGTAGTCAATATATGAATTCTAGCTTTAATAGAAAACTAATTTACTCTGGTAAGAGTATTGAGTTTTTTAAATTATAAAAAATCTAATATATGATTTGGACAATGCGGATTCGTAGAACTATCCATTAGTCTCTATGATAATATAATATGCTCGATTACCGCGGAGTAAATCTTTTCAAAATGATCCAATAGCAAAAACTAAATATATGATATGAGTAACCAGAGTCAACCGTACTTGCATCTCCAGATTAATTTAACTAAGTGGTTTAAAAAAGGAAAGGCGAAGGACGCCTTTTAAACTTTTACCCTTCGCCAATCTTAAGGACGGAGCCTTATTGTGTGTGTGCATAAATAGACTCAAGTTGAATGCCAAGAAAATAATTACAGAATTTGAATGATACGATAACCAAATAGCTGAATTTCGCTGTTTTATAGCTTTTTTAACAATTAATTTATGATTTAATATGAAAGAAATGTGCTAATGAATTTATGGGGGCGAATAATATTCGCGGCTCGCGAAAATTATGCCTTAAAAAAAACATTATAGGGAGACTCGAATATTTATTTGTAATGCGCTTAACGGGGAAGATGTAAAATTAAAATTATTTAATTGGGAAAGTTTGCCGCTAGAATCATGTTCACCATTTGAGAAAAACAGTAAATCAATCTGACTGTATAACCAAACCACTGCATAAGAAATAATTAGTACATTTCTAATTTTATAAGATTTATTATAATCATCATACTTTTGTTGAATTAATAATTTATCTGTTTCATTCAAATAAGCATCTTCTTCCTTTTTAGTATTCAGTACTGAATAAATCATAGCGCCTAAGCTTAAAGTTGAAACAGATGTTGTAAACCATCCTTTTGTGTTGTTGCCAATATATAATTGCCCAAGTCCGGGAAGTAATATATTCTGCACAATCGCACTTTTCATTGTACTGGAATCTATAATTTTTACTTCCGGTTTTGTTTGTGTTGAATCTTGCGTTTGTACTGCGTCCGGGTGCTGGCGCAAATATTCGGTTTTCACTTCGTTAAAAATCGATATTAATTTCGGAGATATATTTGATGGATCAGGAGTGTACTTTTTTTTGATCAATAAAATATTTTCAAAACTTTTTCTTGTTGAGAATTTATCACCGTTCGAATAAAATATGTTTGCCCTCATTATATAAACATCTATTGCTAATGAATCGGATAATCCGCCCTGCTGCAACAATTGATCTGAAAGTATAATCACATCTTCGTACTTGAATTTTTCATACATCTGTTTAACTTTTTGATACGATGCTTCCTGCGCAATAGTATACGTTGTTCCAATTAACAGAATTATTATTAATAATTTTTTTTTCATTATTTAAGAAGAAGCATTTTTTTAGTTGAAGAATAACTGCCCGCAGTTAAACGGTAAAAATAAATCCCTGAAGGTAATTGTGAGTTAAGAATTGAGAATTGAGAATTATAAACTCCCGGTTCTTGATAATCATTTACAAGAGTTGCTATTTCTCTGCCGATTGCATCATAAATCTTTAATGTAACAAAACTTCCTTTTGCTAATTGATAACTAATAACTGTCTCGGGATTAAATGGATTCGGATAATTTTGATTAAGTTGAAATTCATTTGGCATAGATGAATTTGATCTAACATCTGTAACATTTTCTGAAATTTCTACATATGGAACAACTTTTCCGCTTGCATCTTTTCCGCCAAACACCGCTACAGTTCCTTTATAATTAACGGCCATTAAATTAGTCCTTGAATAATTTAATGGAGTTGAAGAAACTATGTTTAAGGATCCGTCAGATAAAATGGTAACTTCTTCAACAGAGTTAAGAGAGACATTGGTTTCGTTATATCCACCGATAATAAATCCTTTCTGGCTAATCGGATTATAAACTGCCGTTCCGCCTGCCCTTGCTTCAATCAACTTTTGTATCGGATCAGAAAAAGTTCGCGTTGGAACATTAAATTTTTTAATTGTTCTATTTACTCCGTTAAATACTCCGCCAAAAATATAAATATTGGCGCCAACAATAAACGACATGTGCTGCCGAGGTTTGTCTCTAGAGGAATTAATTTTAGCAATTCCAGTATCCTTTTTTGTTATTAAATTATATTCAACAATGTATGGAAACTCCGGCGACCCGCCAGCATTTAATGAATCACCACCAATAATATAAAATTTGTCTCCTAATATGTGTCCTGTAGATAATGATCTACCGAAATTAGGTTCGCGATCGAAAACCGCTGCCGGTGATGTGGATAGTTTAAAATCCCAAGATTCAATTGTGTATTTATCTGTAGATAATTCAACAACTCCACCGTAATACATAATATTATTTTTCCA
>QYQI01000011.1 GCA_007280825.1 Ignavibacteriales bacterium
GAAGCGGCGCAGTAGTTCCTTTCAATCCCGATCGAATTGCAAATGTTATTTACAGAGCCGCGGTTTCAGTAGGAGGACGGGATAAAGAAAAATCTTTTGAGCTTGCAAAAAAAGTTGTGTCTATGATGGAAGAAACATTTGAAGAAGGCTATAAACCGCAAGTTGAAGAGATACAAGATATAATCGAAAAAGTTTTGATTGAGAACGGTCACGCTAAAGTTGCAAAAGAATTTATTCTTTATAGAGAAGAAGCGGCTCAAAGAAGACGCGCGGACTCCCGTCATTTTTCTAAACCCAACGAATTAATTCCGTGGAGAAAAGTTTGGCGCTCGCTCGATTGGGCAGTATCGCATAATCTAAACACGGTTGAAGCTGCCAATGCAAGAATCCGTAATGGAGAATTTCCGCACATCGTTCACGAAGCAGAATCATTTTACGAGACGCAACTTGATACTGCTGCCGAGTTGATCAGAGAAAGAAGCAGCGAATTAAAAATGGTAATGGTCAGCGGGCCTTCATCTTCCGGTAAAACAACAACAACGATGAAACTTGAACAGCGTTTGAAAAAAAGCGGAATGAGTTTTGTCCCGCTTGTTGTTGATAATTATTTTTTCGATCTTGAAATGCACCCGAGAGATGAATTTGGTGATTACGATTTTGAAACACCGCAAGCGCTCGATCTTGAAATGATAAACAATCATTTAAAACGTCTTGCTACAGGAGAAGAAGTAAAAATTCCCTACTATGATTTTAAGACCGGTAAAAGACTAGCAGACAGCACGCCGCTTAAAATACACGATCATGAAGTTTTGCTTATCGATAGTCTCCACGGATTATTTCCGGAGTTCAGCAAAGAAATTCCCGCTTCACAAAAATTTAAACTTTACCTAGAACCGTTACTGCAAATGAAAATGCCGAACGGAGAATATATCCGCTGGACTGATTTACGTTTGATACGCCGCATGCTGAGAGATTCTGTTCACCGCGCATACAATCCCGAACAAACATTATTGCATTGGCATTACGTGCGGGCATCTGAAAAAAGAAATATTCTTCCTTACAGCAACACAGCGGATTATATTGTAAATACTTCAATGCCGTATGAAGTTCCGTTATACCGCCCAAAACTTTTAAATCATTTTATCGAATGGGAGAAAAAATACCAAAACGATCCATTGAGAGAAGACGCATACACGCGCGCTTCACGTGTTAAGAAAATGCTCGAAGCAATCGAACCGATTGAAGACGATTCACCAGTTCCAGGCGATTCCGTATTGCGCGAGTTTATCGGCGGAAGTACGATGGAATATCATTAGAACTAAGAATGTAGAGCGTAGAACGAAGAACGCAGAACGCAGAGTGAAGAAATAGTATTTATTCTCTCACTATTTGTTTTCCAAGGAATCAAAATGACTAAAAAACATTTTCTTTTCATCATTCTGTTTTCGACAAATTTTTTTGCACAGAATAAAACAAAAACTCCATATGATTATGTGAATCCATTTATTGGGACGGATGATATGGGACATACATATCCCGGCGCAGCAGTTCCGTTTGGATTGGTACAGCTTAGTCCTGAAACAGATTCTGTTTTGTACAGTTACGGCAAAGGTTACAATCCGGATGTTTATAAATATTGCGCAGGTTATCAGTATGCAGACAAAACAATTGTAGGATTTTCTCACACTCACATGAACGGAACCGGTCATTCAGATCTTGGAGATTTTTTAATCATGCCGACAATCGGCAAGTTGAGATTAAATCCCGGAACAAAAGAGAAACCCGAAAGCGGATACAGATCAAGATTTTCTCACAACACAGAAAAAGCAAATCCCGGTTATTATGCAGTTCATCTCGATGACTATAATATAGATGTAGAATTAACAGCAACAGAGAGAGTCGGATTCCACAAATATAAATTTCCGGAGACAAAAGATGCACACATTATTCTTGATTTGACTTCCGGTATTTATAACTACGATGGAAAAGTAGTGTGGTCGTCCGTTCGGGTTGAAAACAAAAAGCTGGTTACGGGATTCCGGCAGACAAACGGCTGGGCAAGAACACGCTATGTTTATTTCGCAATGGAATTTTCCAAACCGATAAAATCTTATCAATTACGTAACGATGAACAAAGTGTTTACGGAGGATTCTGGCGCAAGTTTAATCAGAACGAAAATTTTCCTGAACGTGTCGGACACAAAGTAAAATGCGCTTTCAATTTTGAAACGGAAAGCGGAGAAATAATTTTAGTTAAAGTTGCTTTAAGTGGAGTAAGCACAAAAAATGCAATTGAAAATCTTAAAGCAGAAATACCCAGCTGGGATTTTGAAAAAGTTAAAGAACAAACAAAAGAAAAATGGAACAAAGAACTTTCTAAAATTACAATTGAAGCAAGTGAAGAGAGAAAAATAAATTTCTATACTGCAATGTATCACAGCTTTTTGAATCCAAATATCTTTTCAGATGTGAACGGAGAATACCGCGGATTAGATCAGAACATTCATAAATCAAACAAGTTTATAAATTATACAACTTTTTCTTTGTGGGATACATACCGCGCACTCCATCCTCTCTACACAATCATTCAGCAAAAACGCACGAGCGATATTGTTAACTCGATGCTCGCACATTACGAACAGAGCGTACATAAAATATTGCCTGTTTGGTCTCATTGGGCAAATGAAAATTGGTGCATGATCGGCTACCATGCTGTGCCGGTTATAGTTGATGCTTACATGAAAAACATCGGCGGATTTAATGTGAACAAAGCGTTTGAAGCAGCATTAGCCAGCGCTAATTATGATTTGTATGATGGGATTGGCGCATATAAAAAATTTGGATTTGTACCGGAGGATTTGAGTTCTAATTCCGCATCAAAAACTTTGGAATATGCTTACGACGATTGGACGATTTACAAAATGGCGGAAAAGCTCGGCAAGAAAAAAGAAGCCGATGAATTTCTGAAACGTGCAAATAATTACAAAAATATTTTTGACAAAGAAACACATTACCTACGCGCGAAAAAATCCGACGGGACATTTAAGATTCCGTTCGATCCGCTAAGCGTAGTTAATCAAGGTTATATTGAAGGGAACGCCTGGAATTATTCTTTGTATGTTCCGCACGACGTGAAAGGATTTATTCAAATACTTGGCGGAAAAGAAAAACTTGTGACTTGGCTCGATTCACTTTTCACTTCTGATTTACCGGAAAAATATTTTGGTGAAAGCGAAGATGTAACAAAAGTCGGAATGATCGGCAATTATGTTCACGGCAACGAACCGTCACATCACGTTCCGTACATGTATAACTTTGCGGGAGCGCCGTGGAAAACGCAAGAAAGAATTCACCAGATTGTAAACACAATGTACAAACCCGAGCCGCACGGTTTATGCGGAAACGATGACTGCGGACAAATGTCTGCTTGGTATATTTTCAGCGTGATGGGATTTTATCCGGTTGCACCGGGAAGCAATGAATATGTTATCGGGAGTCCTTGTGTTGATAAAGTAACAATCAATTTAGAGAACGGAAGAAAATTTAAAATTACAGCAGAAAATCTTTTGGAGAAAAATATTTATATAAAAGAGGTTTGGTTAAACGGTAAAAGTATTGATAGAAGTTATCTCACACACAGAGAAATTATTAACGGTGGGGAATTGAAATTTGTAATGCAAGATCAACCGAATAAAAATTGGGCGGTTGATAAAAACTCGGAGCCGTATTCGATGAGCAGGTAAAACAAGAGAAGCGAGAGGTGAAAAAGTGAGAAATGAACCGGTAGGGCAAATCACTTCATTATCAATTCTCCTTTCATAAATTACACCCGTACGGGGTTATTTAATTAATTTTTCTTGATTTTATACCCGAAAGGTTATAAATTTTGTCACCAATAAATAAATACACCCATTCGGGTATAATATTATGACAAATACAAAGTTAATATCCGTTTTTGTAAAGGAAAAAAGAAAAAAGTTGGGATTAACTCAGCCGCAACTTGCAGAGCGAGCCGGAGTAGGTTTGCGTTTTGTTAGAGAGTTGGAACAAGGTAAACAAACTCTGCAGTTGGACAAAGTTAATCAAGTTTTATTTTTGTTCGGTCATCAATTGGGTCCGGTAAAAATAGAAAGAAGAGTAAACGATGAATAAAACCGGAAAAGTTTTTTACCAAAATATTTTCGCCGGTATTATTAAAGAAGATGAAAACGGAATCAGCTTTACTTACGATAAAGAATATTTGTTGAACAAAGAGGCAAAGCCGGTAAGCTTAACTTTGCCTTTAAGAGAAAAAGAGTACACAAGCAAAAATATGATTCCATTTTTTGACGGGCTGATACCGGAAGGATGGCTACTTGATATTGCGCAGACTAATTGGAAAATAAATCCGCGCGATAGAATGGAATTACTGTTAACATTCTGCAAAGACACAATTGGCGCGGTAAGCGTAGAAAAAATAAACAACGAAGAAAATCTATGATTACGAAAAAGTGTCTTTACTGTTATGAAGTTCTTGAGAATTCCGAAATAGATTTTCACTTAAAATGCAGTGAATCTTTTTTCGGTTTTTCGCCTCCGCCTTCTTTAGATGTGAACTTATCCGATATCGAAAAATTAGCTTTGAATATTCTTGGAAGAAGTACATCTGTAACCGGTGTTCAGCCTAAACTATCCGTTGATCTGAAAAAAGAAAAAAAGCAGCCGGCACGTTTAACTATTGTTGGATTATGGGGAAGATACATCTTAAAACCTCCTTACGATAAATATCCTCAGATGCCGGAAAACGAGGATCTTACAATGAAGCTTGCTGAAATGGTTGGAATAAAAACCGCAAGGCATTCGTTGGTAAGATTAAAGTCAGGAGAGTTGGCGTATATAAGTAAAAGATTTGATAGAACATCTAAAACAAAACTGCACGTTGAAGATTTTGCACAACTGCTGGAGGTGTTGACTGAAAGAAAATATTACGGCTCGATTGAACAAATTTCTAAAGGAATATTGAGCTACTCATCTTTTTCGGGAAACGATTTAATAAACTTATTTGAACTTGTTCTGTTTTCATTTATTACAGGAAATGCAGACATGCATTTAAAAAACTATTCTTTGATACGCGATGAGAGCGATGATATAAAATTAAGTCCCGCATACGATCTGCTTTCTACGAA